>JAYVXN010000359.1:0-36092 GCA_043785085.1 Bdellovibrionales bacterium
TCAGCAGCGGAATCAGGTTCGGGTGAAAGCGGGGAATTTGGACAAGATTCCAAAACCGGACCCGGGACAGAATCCCGTGGGCCGATCGCTTTTGCCAGAACTACAGCCCGAAAATCTGCCGAACTTCTTCTTCGGCAGAAAGCTCTTCGCGGCTGGTCGCGAGCGAGAGCTCCTTCAGGAGCAGGCTGCGGGCAGTGTCGAGCATCTTGCGCTCACCAAAGCTCAGCTCTTTTTCAACTTTGAGAAGAAAAAGGTCGCGCAAAACTTCGGCGATTTCATAGACAGAACCCGTTTTGATTTTTTCCATGTATTCGCGATAGCGGCGATTCCATGTTTGATTGTCTATTTTGACATTGGTTTCTTTAAGAATACCAATCACCTTGCCGGCTTCTTCGCGTGAAATAATCGGGCGCAAACCAACTGAATCCACGTTATCCATTGGAATCATGATTTTCATCACGCTATCCAAAATCTGGATGCTATAGAAAACCTGCTTGCGGCCCATGATTTCTTTAGTTTCGATCGACGTGACTTTTCCAACGCCATGACCTGGGTAAACCGCGTTGTCACCCACTTTGAAAGTCGCCATTCAAGGACCTCCTACAATTGGCAGATTGGCCGTCCGATTAAGAAAAACAGAATGTTTGCAGAATAAAAACCAATGATCACAAGGGTGAAAATCGCTGGTCTTAGTTCTGCTCTCCCCATTCCGCAGCCAAAAGATCTTAAGGATCTCAAAATAAAGATCCCTTAGAAGCTGCGATGTTATAGCACTTTTGACACTGCTTATCAAACATAATGCCGCAGATTGTCGCTTTGCGGTATTAATTACAGATGTGTCTAAGTTACAGAAAAGTATAAAAAAAGCCGCAACTCAATGAAAGTTGCGGCTTTGATATTTCAATCTTTTTCGCGATCTATTCGACCGTCACAACCAGAGCAAACGGCTGCTTGCCATTCAGTCCCTGGGGAATATTGGTACCACGAACAACCACCTCATAATGTCCCGCCTGCGCCTCCAACTGCACCAATTTAGTGTTATTGATATCGTCTTGGAGCTTAGTTTCCTTACCAGAGGAATCCACGATCGAAACATCCAGTTTATTGACCAAAGCTTTCGTGACGCTTGGCGAGCCTGGTGCATCGGTGTAAACCAGAGTTGCGATCAGATGCTTAGCTGCGGTCACCTGAACTGGATAGCGATGTTCTTCGCCTTGACCCAAACCAGTGGCTTCATCAAACAAAAGTGCTGTTTGCAAATTCGTGGCTTTATCCATATCGACTCGGCCATAGCCTTCATCAGAATTTGGACGCTTCGTGAGCAACTCTTGGCCCTTGGCTTTGCCGACTTCACCAAACTGACCAGGAAACAGATCTGTGGCCGTGTGCAGGAGAACCGCTTTCACCATCGCCGCCGAAGGATTCGCAATATGCTTGGCTTTCACCAGGTACTCTCGCACCACCGTTGCCGCGCCTGCGGTCAAAGGCGTCGCCATGCTCGTACCACCGCTCCACGCATAATTGTCATTGTAAGGACCCCAGAGCGGGCTCGCGCCACTAACATGTGAGCGCACACTGAGAATATTGGTTCCTGGAGCGACGATCTCGGGCTTGATGCGGCCATCACTGGTTGGGCCTCGTGAACTGAATGCGGCTAAGCCACCCGCATTTTCAGAAAGTGACGAACTCGCGATCGGCTCCACTCCCCATTTGGTGGTGCCGTCACGGAGATCTTTCATTTGCTTTTGAATACCACCGTTAGCAACCAGATTCTTTGAGGCGCCGACAGTCAAAACGTTTTTCGCCGTACCCGGAGTCCCAATAGTGTCGGGATCAATTCGTCCGTCCTTGTCCAAATCTGCGCCTGAGTTTCCAGCGGCAAACAGGATCAACAAATCTTGATGGTTGAACATAAATTCGTCTGCTTGTTGCGCCATTGAATCGTAAGCGCCAAAGCCGCTCGCCGCACCCCATGAGTTGGTGTGAATGCGGGCGCCGTCGTTGTACGCTTTGGTAAATAAATCACTCAAGTTTGGTGGAACAGTGAGATTACTCAACATCGGACTCCACATGCCTTCAGGAATAAATTTCGCCTTATGCGCCCCACCTTGGATTTTGCCGCCAGAAACGGCGCCGTCACTAACCACAGAACCGGCCACATGCGTGCCATGACCCATCGGATCGTCCCAGCCAGTTGCGTACAGACCGAAAGAATAACCATGATCGACTTTGTTTTTGAAATCGCCCTGCATGGTCGTGATATCACCCGTATCAAGCCCGGTGTCTGCCATTGCCGCCGTTTGGCCTTCGCCGAAATAACCGCGCGCCCAAGCTGCGTTAAAGTTCATCACTTTGGTGCCTGGCTCATAACCGTTGAGGTCCGTGTAATCGCCAGGTGTGGCCACTGGTGCGGCAAAACCTTGATTGAAACTCATGAGTTCGATTTCGGGTTGCGGCTGCAGCCACTCCACACCTTCAAAACCAGCAATTTGATTGATTGTTTGGCGTGGCACCGTCGCCTGAATCGAACGGCCAGTCGAAGAATTCACCGCGGCGCCAGGCAGATTTTGAATCATGCTGGTGATATCAGCGTTATCTTTATCATTGAAAAGCCGGATCAGAATTTTTTCACTTTGACTCGCCGTTAAAATACTGGCCGGGCCAAATTCTGGAGAGGCCTTCCACTGCGCAAAAAACGGAACGACAATGCGCAGGTTTGAAAATGACTTCGCAATTGTTTGCGCCAAAAGAGGGCTCGCTTCGACCAGCAAACCATCGTCCGGAATATAGCGTAGAATTTTGGCTCCCATTGAGACGAGCTGCTGCTCGTCTGCTGGTTTGATCACGCTCGCAAACTGGACGACATAAAAATGGTACTTGTTGCTGTGCTCATTGAGTGCATTTTTCAACCAATCTGGATTGGCTGCAAAATTAGTGCTGTGCAAAACACCTTGTTTGAATCGTAAAACATCTCCCGCCTGTGCTGCTTTTTGAAAACCGATCACCGCGCTTAGAAGCGCAAGGCTTGCGATTGTCTTGCTCGTCAATGACATCATCTTCATTTGGGCTACCCTCCTCAGGTCGTGCACTTAGGTTCGCAGAAAAGTGAAACACGCGTCTGGCGGGGAATAAAGTAAAAACTTGATTGAATCCTAAAGCGGAAAATGAAATGTGCAGAATTCTTTATATTCTAATGCGACATAGAAGCTGAGTGGCGGTCGGACTATCTTAAACTTAAATTCTTAAATAACCTGTTATTTAATTAATATACAGTCAATTAAAATTTGTACTGATGGTTTTTTATGCAGATCATCTGATGCGAAAATCGGCATAGGCCAGTCAATGGCGCCGAAATGAAATGCGACTAATGCATTTCAGCATGGCGATTCATCGCGGTCGGCTGGATTGACAATAGCTGAGTTTTTGCCGCACCCCTACCTCAAGCGCTGAAGTTTTTCGAGCGTGCGCCAAGCATCCCGGAACGTGGAACATAGGGTCATAGCAACTCTGCGCAAATTCCAGAGCCGATAATCCGTTCAGTGCAGAATATCTAGCCGACCGAAGCCAAGGAAGTTGCTCCATGGGCTTTCAGAAGTTCCTCGCGCAAATGGCGATTTTCGGCCTTGTCTAACTTTGCATCACGGCTCAGAGCTTCAAAGGCAGCTTGCCGCGCATCCTGCAGAATTTTGACGTCACGAACGAGATTCGCCAGCTTGAATCCTGGTAATCCCGATTGACGTGTTCCTAAAAATTCACCTGGCCCGCGAATTTCTAGGTCCGCTTCGGCGATCTTAAAGCCATCGGTCGTTTTTTCCATAATCTGCGTGCGGGCCCGAGACTCATCAGAGACCGCCTTGCCGAGCATAAGCACACAAAAACTCTTATGCTGGCCTCGACCAACGCGGCCTCTTAACTGGTGGAGCTGCGAGAGACCGAAGCGCTCGGCGTGTTCGATGATCATGAGATTGGCATTCGGCACATCAACACCGACTTCGATGACGGTCGTCGCCACCAGAATTTGCAATTCCTGGGCTCGAAAACGCCGCATGACTTCATCTTTTTCAGCGGGTTTCATGCGCCCGTGCAACAGACCAATGCGATGATCAGGAAGCTCCGCTTTTAAACGTTCAAATTGCGAGATCGCATCTTTGAGATCGATTTTTTCGCTTTCTTCCACGAGCGGATAAACCACATAGGCTTGGCGGCCTTGTTTGATTTGCTCGCGCATAAACCGCATCATCTTCACGCGGGCACTCTCATAAGCGATACGGGTCACGATTGGCGAGCGGCCAACAGGCAACTCATCAATCACTGAAACATCCAAATCACCGTAGACCGTCATGGCGAGCGTGCGCGGAATCGGTGTTGCTGTCATAATTAAAAAATGCGGTGAGACACCTTTTTGCTTCAGGCGACTGCGTTGATGGACACCAAAGCGATGTTGCTCATCGATGATGACCAGGCCAAGATTTTGAAACTCCACTGTGTCTTGGATCAGGGCGTGGGTGCCGACGCAAACCTGGATGACTCCGCGCTTGAGCAACTCACCCGTTTGTTGCTTCTCGCTGCCTTTGAGCGTGCCAGTGAGAAGGCCGACTGTGATGCCAAGCGGCTCAAGCAGGCGCTTGAAGTTTTGGTAGTGTTGTTCAGCAAGAATTTCGGTTGGGACCATCACACAGGCTTGCAGGCGATTTTGGACCGTCATTGCGGCGGCCATTAAAGCTACCATGGTTTTACCACTTCCGACATCGCCTTGGACGAGGCGATGCATGGGATGCGGCTTCGCTAAGTCATTAGCAATTTCCGCGAACGATTTTTCCTGAGCGCCCGTCAGCTTAAATGGCAGGCTAGCCACCAGCTTTTCAACTAAGGCAAAATCTTTCGTCAATTGCGGCGCCCGTTCTTTTTTGAGTCCGGCTTTTCGCGCCGCCAGATAAAGCTCCAGCCAAAAAAATTCTTCAAAAATAATTCGGCGATGAAACGGCGAAGATAAATTAACGAACTCCTCACCCCCGTCTTTCGGCGGAACATGCACCATCTCCAAAGACTTTAAACGATCCGGAAGCTGATATTTTTCGCGCATCCATGGCGGCAGCTTTTCGATTGGCTCAGGTGGGGCCGCCTGCGCATAGGTCTTATTCCGTAGCGGCGCCTGGACCACGGCACTAGACTCTTCCTTAGCACTTCGTTTTATTTCCGAGAGCGCAAGTGCAATGAGTTTTTTAATCTGCCGATTCGTCAAACCCTCGGATTCTGGATAGACCGGCAAGAGCATATCGTCGTCGACGCCCTCGCCAGTATCGTCTTGGATGTCCGGGTGACTAAATTCAATTTGACCCCGGTAGTGACTGACCTTGCCGATGACCCTGACCCATTGTCCGGGTTTGAACCTCTCAAAATAGCCCTTATAGGGCACGCGAAAGTATTTGCAGTGGATTTTCCCCGAATCATCTCGCAGGGTGACATCATAGATTTTACGGGTGCTGCGTCCCATATTGAAGGAGCTGACTTTTAAGACCTGTGCTTTGAGAGAGACCAGCTCATCTGGACGTAGCGAAGCAATTGTGCGAGCAGCACGACGGTCTTCGTAGGCGCGCGGATACCACTCGAGTAAATCTTTGACGTTTTCCACGCCTTTGGCGCGCAGGAGGTCGCCCAACTTTGGTCCAACTCCCTTTAAAAACTGTATAGGCGTGTCAAGGCGCAAATCCATACGATTGGCTTAACCATCTTTTCTTGGACAGTCAATTAAACCATGGCAGAATAAGGATGTGGAAAATAATAAGTTTTTTCGTATTCGCGTAAATACCATTATCCCTCTGTATCCGATGACTTTCGATGTGTATATTTACTTACACGGAAAGCATGTTCATTATTTGCGCAAAGGCGATGTATTAACAAAAGAGAAATTAACCAAAATCGACCGCGCCGATATTTTCTTCGTCCGCGAAGAAGATCGCCAAGCTTACAAAGATTATATTTTTGGATGCATGAACGAGGCCAGCCTTGATCCAATCACCAAAGCGCATATTCTTCGCGACAGCTCGCAAACTCTCGCCGAAGAAATTTTCGAACAGCCGGATGTCGAACGCGCCCTCAATGATTCAAAAGAAGTGATCAATCAATTCATCGAATTCATGGAACAAGAACCAATGGGCATGGCCCATCTGATTTCTCTCTCAAGCCATGATTACTATACCTACAATCACTCACTCGATGTCGGCGTGTATTCATTGGGCCTTGGTGCCGTCGCCGGCTTCACCAAAGAAGATTTGCTTGAACTGGGCCGCGGAGCCCTTTTTCACGACATCGGCAAACGCAATGTTGCAGTCGAAATTATTTGTAAAAATGGCCCACTCAACGATGTTGAGTGGGCGCAAATGCAAAAACATCCGCAATACGGCTTAAAAATTTTAACCGAATATCAATGTTCCGAAGCCATGAAAGCCTGCTGCTTTGAACATCACGAAAGTTTCTTAGGAAACGGCTACCCGCAACAACTCACCGGTGCCGAAATCCATCCGATGGCCCGTATCGTCGCCATCACCGATTGCTTCGACGCCATGACCACCAAGCGTTCCTATAACAAGCCCATGACTCCACACGACGCTCTGGAATTCATGACCACAAAACTAGCCGGTAAATTCGACGCTGATCTGCTCAACGCCATGTACAACGTTCTTTTTAAAATGAAGAAGACGGCCTAACTATCCCGCTACTGCCCACTCATAATTTCTTGCAGGCCCCCGGCATAATTCCCTGCCTTACCATATCCCAGGGCCACCAGCGCCATGGTCACTGCCGCAGACTTGACCCCGTCTTCGCCAATCACAATAATTCGTTGCGTGGGCAAAACTCCAAGGTTGCGGAGTTGCTCCGCCATCGCCGGATTAGCCCTTCCCGTCTGGAGAAAGAATTCTTTCCATTCGATATTAATGGCGCCCATGTTCGGCACGGGTTTCAACAGACCTAAACCTTCTTTGTTGAGATACTCCCGTGGCGATCTGACATCAATGATCCGATAGCTGCGGGCGGTTTCGGCGTTCTTAAAGGCCGTTGATTTATACACGCCGCCGCCGTTGACAACCTTCATCAGTTCGTCTTTTTTGACCAAGAGTGATTCGACGATATCAGGTTGCCACGGACTCGCATTGTGCGGTGGTTGCGGCGTGATATTCGTGACGGGTCCTTTGAAATAACTAATAGCCGCAAAATGAACATTTTTAACACCCAAGTATTTCAGCATCCAGGCAATGCGGCCTTCTTCGCCATTTCCCTTAACGCCATCTCCGACGACAACGATCGACGACTCTGGCGTAATGCCCATTAGAGCCAGGCGGCGCGTGAGCGCGTACAAATCCGGTTGCAAACGACCTTTGACCTCGTCAGCGGCCTCAGTGAAATCATTCCACTGCATACTGATTGAACCCGGAAAATGGAATGAAGCGTATTCATAGCTAGACCTGGCGTCGATGATGATGCTGTCTTTGCTTAGGACCAGGGGTTTTGAAAGGTCTTCGACCGGCGTCAGTAAGCGTACTGGCGTTTCAATGATTTTCGTACTGGGCGTTTGGCACGCGGTCAAACATAAGCACAAACCCAAAATTCCGATGATAAAGCGTAATGACATTATTTAAACTTCATCGTCGGGAATAAAATAATATCCCGAATGCTCGATTGATTCGTCAAAAGCATCACTATGCGCTCAACTCCGAGACCGACCCCTCCGGTCGGCGGCATGCCGACATCAATGGCGTGTACGAAATCTTCATCCATCGGCTGTGCTTCCTCATCAACCACACGCCTAGCTTCTTGTTCTTTAAAACGCTCCAGCTGATCCTCGGGATCATTGAGCTCAGAATAGGCATTACCTAATTCCATATGCGCACACATCGGCTCAAAGCGCTCAACTAGGCCAGCGGCCGTGCGATGCTTTTTTGTCAATGGCGAAATCTCAACCGGAAAGTCCATGATAAAGGTGGGCTGCCACAAATGTTGTTCACAGCTGAGTTCAAAAATTTCCATGATCATCACACCACGGTTATCTGGCTTATCCATATCTGAGCCAAGCTCTTTGCATTTTTTAAAGAGCATTTCTTCGGTCATACCTTCAACATCAAAGCCGGCATACTCGCGAATGCCGTCGTAAACAGTGAGACGGCGCCACGGTGGTGCGAAATCGATTTCTTTACCTTGGTATATGACTTTGGTGCTGCCGGTGACCGTCTTCGCCAGGTGCGCGACCATATCTTCAAATTGTTTCATTTGATAAATATAATCGGTATAGGCCTCGTACCACTCCAGCATCGTGAACTCAGGATTGTGGGTGCGATCAATCCCTTCATTGCGAAAGTTCTTGTTGATCTCATAGACCTTTTCAAAACCGCCGACGATCAAGCGCTTGAGGTAAAGTTCGGGGCTGATCTTTAAAAAAAGCTTCATATCGAGCGCGCGATGATGGGTCGAAAACGGATAAGCGGCTGCGCCTCCGTAAACCGGTTGCAGCATTGGCGTGTCGACTTCCATAAAGCCGCGCGCATCGAGAAATTTGCGGATTTCGCGAATGATCAAAGAGCGCGTTTGGAATACTTTGCGTGAGTCCTCATCGGTGATCAAATCCAGGTGCCGATAGCGATAGCGAATTTCGGTATCGGTCAGCCCATGGAATTTTTCCGGCAAAGGCTCAAGCGTTTTACACAACATCTTGAATTCACGGCAGTGAATACTCAACTCACCTTTTTTGGTGCGAAACGGAAAGCCGGTGATGCCAACAAAATCACCAATATCCAAATGTTCAAAGGCAATGCGATCAGGCTCAGAGAGCTCTTCGGTTTTCAAGTAAGCTTGAATCAAACCACTGCCATCTTGAATATTGAAGAACGCTGCCTTGCCCATCGGGCGTTTGGTCATCAAGCGGCCTGCGAGGCGAAACAGCTGTCCGTCTGACGCCTCTCCAGTTTGCAAAGATTCAAAATCACCGCGAATTTTTTCAGTCGTCGCGGTCCGATCGAAAGTATGGGGAAACGGATCGATCCCGGCTTTCTTTAATTCATGAAGCTTGCGCCGCTTTTCAGCGCGAAGTGGATTTTCTCTTTGAACTTCAGTGTGCCCTGCAGTTTGCGCTTCATTTTGTCCGTCATTTACATCCGTTGCCATTCTCTTCTATCCCTTCAAAATTAATCTGCATGACCTGCGAAAATATCCATCACTTTTCGAAGTAATTCGAGCGCCTCTTTTTTCGGGCGTTGAAAAGCATTGCGGCCCATGATGCTTCCGAAAGCGCCGCCGGCTGCCATTTGCTTAACTTCTTCAATCAGCTCAGGTGTGGTTTTCGTTTCACCACCGCTAAAGATGACAATACGGCGACCGCCGAATGAGGAATCAACGATGTGCTTCACTCGATCTGTCATGGTCTCAATTGGAATGCCTTCGCTCTCGTAAACTTTGCGAGCGGCTTCTTGTTCAATGTGTGACGACGGCGGCTTCACCTTGATGATATGCGCAC
The DNA here is from genome assembly GCA_043785085.1 of Bdellovibrionales bacterium. Lineage (GTDB taxonomy): Bacteria > Bdellovibrionota > Bdellovibrionia > Bdellovibrionales > JAMPXM01 > JAYVXN01. The sequence continues at coordinate 9,506 of JAYVXN010000359.1, forward strand.
CCAATTGCGCGGCAATTTGGGCGCCATAAGAAATCACATCAATGGCGGTTTCGCCAGCCTTAGAGAGCTGCTCGCCGCGAGGATAAGACCACACGACGACCACGAGTCCGGCTTTTTTCGCTTCGAGAGAAGCTTTGGCGATCTCTTCATACATTTCTTTGCGCTCAGAACTTCCGGGATAAATTGTAAAGCCAATGCCGACGCAGCCGAGGCGAAGCGCATCTTCAATTCCAGAGGTCATCGCCGAGATCGGCGACTTCGAAGAAAACAAAGAATCCGAATTATTAATTTTTAAAATCAACGGAATATCGCCTGCGTAATCACGCGCACAAGCCTCAAGGAAGCCAAGTGGTGCGGCATAGGCATTACAGCCTGATTCAATTGCTAAGTTGAAGTGGTAAGCCGGATCATAGCCGTCCGCATTTTTTGCAAAACTGCGTGCTGGACCATGTTCAAAGCCCTGATCAACAGGCAAGATGACCATTTTACCAGTGCCGGTTAAGCGGCCTTGATTCATCAATCGAGCCAGATTTGTTAATGTTCCCGGGTTATCCGCCCCGTACCAGCTCAGTATCTCTCTAACTCTTGGTGTCATAAAGTCTCCTGCATTTGTCGCCTGAGTTTCGCAATTCAAGATCGTTTTCGCTCACATAATGACCCACGAACGTAGTCAGTTTAGGTCCTGAAATCAAGTGAGCATTTCAAAGCGATTGCTTGCGAGGCGAGTTTTGCTTGGGCATAATTGAGAGCAGATGTCGCCATTCATTCAGGCACGGCTGCGCCCGTTTCAAAATCCCAATTTTCGTCGCTTCTTTGCCGCGCAGACGCTCTCATTAGTGGGAACGTGGGCCCATGACTTAGCGCGATCATGGCTGGTGATTCAATTAATGGGCAATGCCACGGCGCTCGGGTCGCTTCTTTTGGCCATCGCTCTTCCAGGTTTAGTTTTGACACTCCAAGGCGGGGTTCTCGCGGACCGCGCCGATGTGAAAAAAATTATGTTTATCACCAAGTCAATCCTCGCCATCGCCTCACTGGTCTTGGCCGGAGTTGTCGAGTTCTCGCATATTCAAATGTGGCATCTACTTTTGTTTGGCGTCATTGAAGGATGCGTGGTGGCTTTTGATAGCCCCACTTTTCAAGCGCTGACCGTGCGCATGGTGCCACGCAAGGACTTTCAACAAGCCATAGCTCTGAATTCCACCAATTTTCATGCCGGCCGCATGCTCGGCCCCGTGGTCGCGGGTGTGCTGATGTTAATTCATGGCCCCTCACTCGTGTTTTTCTTTGATTTCCTCAGCTACCTTGGCGTGATTTATGTTTTGCGAAATATGCGACTGAAGCATCTGCAAAAGCCGGTCGTGCAGGCTCCTGGCGCGAGTTTGCTTTGGGACGGCATTCACTATGCTTTTGGCGAACCTTCGCTGCGCTATATTTTGGCGCAACTGCTCTTAACCATTTGCTTAGTGAACCCCTTGATGGTGGTGATTTTTCGCACTTATTTGGCCGCAAAATTTCATCTCAGCGGTGAGCAGTTCGGAACTTTGTTTATGTTTCCGGCCATGGGCTCAATGCTCGGCGCTTTGTCGTTTACTGTGTTTCAACCGAAGCGTCCGCTTTTAGCTCTGAAGCTAGGCGTGCCGGTGGCGGTGGTCAGCTTAATTTTGCTGCCCCTTTGTCGAACTGAACTACTGGCTGCGATTTGTATGAGTGTGGTGGGCTTTTCGACATATTTGAGTTTGGCGTCGCTCACCGTGTCGGTCCATCTTTCAGTTAAAGAAGAGTATCGCGGGCGCGTGAGCTCAATTATTGGCATGGGGTTTGGCAGTATTGGCCCCTTGATGAGTCTTCCAGTTGGGCTCTACGGAGACACAATTGGCTATGAACCCGCGATTTATTCTTTGGCGCTCATCTTCGGCGCGGCCTCTGCAGTACTCGCTTACCTCAATCGGAGTCATTTGAAAAATATTGTCGGAATCGTCAATGAAAACGAGGCCGCCCTTGAGTCACCCTTCATTAAGGAAAATTGACTTTTTGCAATAAAACCGTCATCATGCGCCTTGCCAATCCCCGATTCGGCCACAAGTTTAAGCGAGAGGTGACCTATGTCTGAAAAAATTCACGTGCACAGCGAAGCCACACCCAACCCGCAGAGTATGCGCTTTCGCGTGCCGATGCAGCTCACCGACACTCCGGCCGATTTCAAAACTGCGAAAGAGACGACCGCGTCACCGCTCGCGCGAAAAATTTTTGGTTTTCCGTGGACTGACGGCGTTTTTATCGGCACGGACTTCGTCACCGTGACTAAACAAGATTGGGTTGATTGGGAAACTCTCGCTGAACCTCTCGCCGGCCTGATCGCCGAGCATTTGGAGCGCGGTGAAGCGGTTTTACACAAGCTTGAAGAAGCCGTGACCAACGGGCATGATTCTGCCGTCGTTCTAGAAATAAAGAAAATTCTCAATGAAGAAATTCGCCCCGCCGTTGCATTAGATGGTGGCGATATTGTTTTTCATAAATACGAAGACAATGTGGTTTATCTCTATATGCAGGGCTCGTGCTCGGGTTGCCCGAGTTCGACTTTTACTTTGAAAGAAGGCATCGAAACGCGACTTCGTAATGCGATTCCGGAGATTAAAGAAGTCGTTGCCATGTCGTAATTGGCTTGAGCTTTGACTTAAAAGTGCGCACGCTGGTGTCAAGGAGTCTGGTGGCACAGACCCCTTGGTTATTGGTGAGCCCAATGCCAATCATGTGCTCCGCGGCGGGGCTTGGCACAATGGAGCTGCGGCATTGCGCATCGGCTACCGCAGTAGCGACGTCTCGGCGCACCGGCCGGGCGGAATTGGTTTTCGCCTCGTAAGGACCATCGCAAAATGAAATCACTTCACCCAGCGCACTTTTTTAGTCGCGATTTGAACTGAAGAAAATTCTCTCGAAAACTGCTGCATTAACTCCGCCGCAAAGGCTTTTGGCTCAACGCCAAAATCACTTAAAGCACATGTGGGCACGGGTGTGCCTTCATTTCGACAATTAACAGCAAAATGAATCAAGGTCGACACGGGGCTCACGGTCGCAATACTGATACTGAACTTCTTATCATCGACAAACACATCATCGCCATCGCGGTGATGGCGAGCGTCGGGAGGCAGGTGCGAGGCCAAGAGATCATGGCAAAGACTCGCCAGGAGTCTCTGCAAGGCCACTCCAGTTAATAAATCACCTGGAAAAAACTCGACAATAAAATGCAGCATATCGCTTCCACGAATTGGACTTTGCGCCAATACATCTTCACCATCGAGCATGTGTTCAAATGATATCTCACAAGAGCCACGCCAAGCGATGATTGAATCACCTAGAACTCCGTGCTCCATATACGCAAACAACGAATGCAATTGCGTCCCGTCGTAGGTGAAACTTTTCTCAAGCCATTTTGTTTTCACAACGCAGCTCCGGCCGCACGACAAGCGCGTTGAAAGCGCTGGCAGGACTCGCATACGCCGCAGGGCTTTGCTTCATCGAAATAACAGGGCCAAATCAAATTAAAACGTACGCCGAGCTCTTGCCCGCGGCGCACGATCTGCGTTTTATTCAAATCTGTGGTGAAGCATTTCACTTCGACATGATTGGCGGTCGAAAAAGTGAACGCTTGAGTTGCTGCTTGCAGGTAGGCTTGTGAATTATCCGGAAAAGTCGCCGCCTCTTCGACATTGAAGCCAGGAATAATCCACTTAGCTCCTAAGCCTTCAGCAAAACCGGCGGCGATATTTAAGAAAATGCCATTACGATTCGGAACCCAAACCGCCTGGGCACTACGGGCACTCACCGTCATATCGTCGATACTGACTTCAGAATTCACTGGCACATTTTGCGTGCGGTTGACTAATGAAGAGGAAGTGAATTCCTTAAACCACGGCAGTTCAATGACATGATGGCGAATTTGCAGCTCAAGACAGAGCTCACGCGCGTGCTGGATTTCTTGTTGGGCGGCACGCTGACCGTAATCAAAGGTGAGTGCCATCACGACTTCGGATTGCGCCCGTGCCTCATATAAATTGACAGTCGAATCAAGACCGCTGGAGAGTAAAACGACTGATTTCATCAACGCTTTACTTTGAGAACTTTGCGAATTTTGCGTTTAGTTTTTTCAGTGGCAACGCGGGCTTTTTTTAAGACCCGCTTTGGATTTTTCGCCTGATGCAAAGATTCACTGATTTTTTGCGCCCGTTCTAGGACGGCTTGTCCTATGCGACCAACTAAATCGGCTGAATCCGTACCGTTATAAACAGCTTTATATTGCGCTGCTTTTTCGTTGAGTCGCTGCTGCAGATCCGAGTGTTGAAAATTTAAAAGCACTTGATCAACTTGTTGCTTGGCTTCAAGAGCTGACTTTTTCAATCGTCTTTTGATCTTCGTACCGGATACGAGCAAGCGAACCTCCCATGAGATGTGCGGTAGACGTATCATGTTTGCCAGACTGCGGCAAGGGCCCAATCGCGCTAATTTTTCTGAGCGAAACGGAGATCTTGCACTAACAATTGCAGGGTTCGTCGGCCATTGAAATAGTTCCACTGCGGCTCAACCAAGGCATCGACATGAAGTCCTAGTTGCAGGCCTTTTCCACTTAAAAGCCCATGACTCTTTGGGGGCGCAAACCAGATGGCCGCCCGGGACTGCAGGGCCGATTCAGAAAATGTGAGGCGCAAATGATCACCTTTGAGCACTTTGACCTGGGAAATCATAATATTATGCAGCATAAATACTGGCGCCGCAAATTGCGCCCCAAATGGACTTAAATGCTCGTACCAGGTCATGAAATCAGGATTTAGATCGGTCAGCGTCGATTCGGCATCGTAGAGCCAAAACCGTGGCTCGCGTTGCACGAGCTTTTCTGCAAAATAAGTCTCAAGTGCGGTACGAAAATTAAGGGCTTGTTCTGCCTTCAGTTCGAATCCAGCGGCAACCGCGTGACCACCAAATTGCAATAAATGTGCGGTGGCGGCTTCCATCGCTTCTAAAAGGTTACAAGGAAAGCCATCAGGCATGCGAGCACTGCCGACAATTTGCCCCGATTCACCGAGCGAGCCGACAAAAGTTGGTAGTTTAAATTCTTGACTCAATTTTGTCGCCACTAAGCCCACCACTCCCCGATGAAAATTTCGCGACCAAATAAAAATCGCATGCTGAGGCGGGTTTTGCTTAAGGTACGCGAGCGCTTCTTCTTCGGCACTTTTTTGTGTCGACATACGATCTTGATTATTGGCCAAGACCTGATCGATCAAAGACTGCGCCGTGGCGTCATCCTTAGCTAAATAAATATCAATTGGCTGAATGCCCATCTCCATGCGCGAGAGGGCGTTCAGTTTCGGTGCAAAACGAATGGCAACATCCTGGCTCGTGAGCGGATTGCCCCACATATTCAAGGCTTGCAAAAGAGCCCTTAAGCCAGGTCGCTTCGTTTGGGCTAACGCCAGAAGTCCGTGTTTCACGAGCACGCGATTTTCATCAATCAATGGCACCATGTCCGTCAAGGTGCCGATGACGAAACAATCTAAAAGCTCTTTTGGATCAAAATCTTTTTTCAGAAGCCCTTGCTCCAGCAAAGCTCGGCGCAGCGCTAAGACGAGATAAAAAGCGACGCCCGTGCCACAGAGATGGCCGAGATCAGAGGCGCAATCGCCACGATTCGGATTCACGACGGCAAAAGCCTGTGGCAAAGTTTCTTTCGGCAAGTGATGATCCGTGACAATCGTTTCAAGGCCAAGTTCGCTTGCGAAAGCCACTTCGTCAATTGCCGTAATTCCCAGATCGACCGTCACAATCAGATTCACGCCGTCTTGATGCAGCTTAGAAATGGCGTCTTTATGCAAACCATAGCCTTCGGAAAGCCGCTTCGGCTGATAGTAAGTGAGATTTTGATAATCAAAAAAATCAAAAGCCTTTAAGAGCAGCGCAAGCGCTGAGGTGCCGTCCAGGTCATAGTCGGCATAAACGCAAATGCGTTGCTTTTTTTCGATGGCTTCGAGGATTCGTGCCACGGCTTTGTGCATGTCAGGAAGTGAATAAGGGTCGCGTAAATATTTAAGGCTGGGCGAGAGCCATTTTTGCACATCGGCTTCTGAATGAAAGCCTCGGGCGCGTAAGACTTCCCAAATCAAAGGCGGCACACCTTTGGGTATCGCCTTTGCGCTCAGCTCAAACTCAGCTGGCACGCGCGGTTTCCATACGATTGAAGCTTGTTGAGTGTCGGAAGCAGGCAAAACGAGGCTCCTTCATCAGTCTGGCCCAGGAAGTCTAACCGATGACCAGACGTCAGATTAACTTAGGTGCATCGTGCACTGAGGTCAAGGCAACCAGAGCGTCTTTAGGCGCCTGCCTGACTGATTAGGCCGGCTTCTTTTTTAACTTGTCCATAACGAGGATTAATGGAGCCGCAACGTAAACAGAAGAGTATGTTCCAATAATGATACCGACCAGCATAGTGAAGGCGATATCTTTAATGACTCCCGTACCAAGAGTGAACAGCGCGAGAACTCCGAGAAAAGTCATGCCTGAGGTCAGGATCGTTCGACCCAACATATCATTAATGGCGCGATTGATCACAAACTTCATGCCGTAATCACGATAGGTCGGATAGGTCTCACGAATTCGATCATAGTTCACAATCGTATCATTGAGCGAGTAACCGATTAGAGTTAAAACCGCCGCCATGATTTGCACGTTCACTTCTTTACCTAGCATGGAGAACACGCCGAGCGTAAAAACTGAATCGTGAATCAAACAGATCACTGCACCCGGCGCATACTTATAGTCAAAGCGCAAAGCCACGTAGATCAAAATCACAAGGAAGCAGTAAAACGCGGCTAGTAAGCCGTTTCGTTTCAACTCAGAGCCTACCGCCGGACCAACCGTATCGACGCGGCGAATGCCATCGTCTTTCAAATCGAACTTTTGCTTCAACCCATTTTTCAGCTTCTCGATATTGGTTTTCAGCAAAGCATTGGTTTCTTTTTCGTTAGCACCTTCGGGAGATTCCATGCGAATGAGAAATTCATTTTGATCGCCGTAACTTTGCACGCTGGCGTTTTTCACACCGAGCTGATCAGTCAAAGAACGAATCTCCGTGGCGGCCACAGCGCGATCAAATTTTATCTGCACTTCAGTTCCGCCGGCGAAATCAATGCCGTAGTTAAAACCCTTCGTGAAAATAAAAATCAAAGAGATAATCGTCGCTAAGAGCGAGATGCCACCCATCGGCCATGCGAGCCGAATAAAGTCAAAGCGGCCGAAATCAGCTCGGGCTGCTGCATTTGTCGTTTCAGGTTGTTTCATATTAGGTTTTGCCATATTTCAATCCGCCTTCTTAAACCGCAAGTTTCCACTTCCAACGACCGACAATTAAATCCAACACTGCTTTGGTGAAGAACACCGCGGTGAACATGGAGGTCACCAGCGAGCACAAAAGTGTCACGGCAAAACCGCGCACTGGACCTGTGCCATAATACATCAACACCACACAAACCGCGATCGCAGTCACGTTGGCATCGAAGATCGACGAGAACGCGCGCTCATAACCTTCACGAATCCCGACGGCAAGTCCAGCGCCTTTGCGCATTTCTTCTTTCACACGCTCATAAATAATCACGTTCGCATCCACCGCAATGGCGACAGCGAGCGCCATGCCGGCCACTCCTGGCAGAGTCAGGGTCGCACCCAAAGCACTTAAGATCGCCAAAGTGATTAAAACGTTAAACGCGAGAGATAAGTCAGCGATAATGCCGAACGACTTATAGTAAATCACCATGACGATAAAAACCACTAAAGCTGAAATGATCGCTGCGAACCGCCCTTTGGCAATCGCATCGGCACCTAAGCTTGGTCCAACGGTTCGCTCTTCCAATTGCTCCAAAGCCGCAGGCAAAGCTCCTGCTCTGAGCGCCATTGAAATCAATTGCGCTTCTTTGAAAGTATTATTGGCATCGCGGCCGCTGCCACCCATCGTAATCGAGCCACGGCCACCGGTGATCGGCTCACGGATATTCGGTGCTGACTTCACGACTTTATCGAGCACAATTGCCATGCTCTTATTGACATTCTTTTTCGTCATCTCACCAAATTCACGCGCCCCAACCGGATCAAAGCGAAAGAGCACTTCGGGCTTACCGTATTGATCCTGGCTGACGGAGGCGTCGGTGAGTCGATCGCCGGTGACGAGTTCATTGGTCTTCAGCAAAAAGGGGCGACGGCCCACTTCGATGTTTTGCGCTGATTCGTCTTTTTCAAAATAAATGATGGTGTTCTCAGGAAGCTTGGTTTTCAGGGCCTCGTTAAGCTTATCTACATATTGAGTATATTTCATACCGGCGAGCTTGAAGTTCCCTTCTTTCTCCGCATCGGCAATCATTTTTTGTAAGTCTTCTTTTGGCTGCTCAGTTGAGACCATCATGAAATCAAGGCGAGCGGTTTTGTTGATCAGTTCTTTTGCGTTGGTGGCATCTTTAATACCCGGAAGCTGCACGAGAATGCGATCAGTTCCTTGCGCTGAGATGCTCGGCTCCGATACACCGAATTCGTCAATCCGGTTACGGATCGTCGAAATCGCTTGCTCTAGCAGGCGTTTTTTAAAGTCGCGCAAGTGCAATTCATTGTATGAAATATCGACTTTACCATCTTTTGCGCCATCGACTTTCAAAACATTGCCGTAGCTTTTATCGAGAAGCGCACGAACCGCTGCTTCATCACTGGGGGTATTCAAATCGATTTGCATGGCACCAGTCGCCGCGTCGGTCATGGTGATGCTCTTCACCTCGACCTTTTCGTCTTTCAGCTCATTTTTAAGTGTGGTGGTCATACGCTGCACATCTTGTTTCACCGCAGAATCAACATCCACGCGCAAAACCAAATGCGAGCCACCCTGAATGTCCAAGCCAAGGACCATTTTGTCCTTGGTCGGCCACCATTTGTTTTCGACATTCATAAAATTGGGAGCGACCCAAATTGCCGCGCCAACCATAACGATACCGATAATCCAAAGACGAACCCGTAAATTCTCGATCATGATTTCACCTCAGTATTTGCCGGACCCAAAATACCCGTCTTGAGTATTTTGATTCTCACCCCGGTTGCCACTTCTAAAGTGACGTAAAGTTCTGTGATGCCTTCAATCGTCCCTAATATTCCGCTCGAGGTCAAAACCAGATCACCTTTTTTTATTGTGGATAGGTAACTCTGATGATCTTTTTGCCGGCGAATCTGTGGCCGAATCATGAAAAAGTACATGACCCCGATCACTAAGATGAACGGAATGAACGAAAATAAGGCAGGTGGTTGCCCACCAGCACCTTGTGCGAAAGCCAAAGACGGTAACAGAGAGGTTGAAAATGCAGTTAAGGCTGAAAGAAACAGAGCTGAACGGTTCACGAGTCCTCCTGAATCATATAGACGAGGTTGTGAACTTTCCATTATTTCAGAAAAGAATCAATCTTCTCGGGCCTTGGCAGAACGCGTTACGAAACGTCCCAGGCAAAAGTCGCGAAACTCCGGCCACCGCCCTTCGCGAATTGCGGCTCGCGCTTTGTTCATCAGGCTGAAATAAAAATGCAAGTTATGGATCGAGTTCAAGCGGCTGGAGAGAATTTCGCCGCTCAAAAACAAATGGCGCAAATAGGCTTTTGAATAATTCTTGCAGGTATAACAGTCGCATTCCGGATCTAGAGGTGCGGGATCTTCGCGATATTCCGTGCGCTTGATGCTGACTTTCCCTTGCCAGGTAAAGATCGTTCCGTTTCTTGCGACACGGGTTGGCATAACACAGTCAAACATATCAATGCCGGCATCAACCGCCAAAATTAAATCGAGTGGCGTGCCCACCCCCATCAAGTAGCGCGGCTTGTTTTTAGGCATTTTCGGGCCGACGACTTTCACCAACTCATGCATCATTTCAATCGGCTCGCCGACGCTGAAGCCGCCCAAAGCATAACCCGGCAAGTCAACGCTGGTGATTTGCTCTAATGACCGCAAACGCAGGTCCAGGCCCAATCCGCCTTGGACGATGCCGAAGAGCATACTTTCTTTGCGAGTCATCGCGTCTTTTGATCTTTGCAACCAGCGATGAGTCATTTCCATTGAGGCAATCGTTTGCTCTTGAGTTGCAGGATAAGGCAGACACTCATCAAAGGCCATGATGATGTCAGAGCCCAAAGCCATTTGGATTTCCATGCTCTTCTCAGGAGAAATAAAATATTTTGAACCATCCAGATGCGAGCGAAACTCAACACCTTCTTCGCTAATTTTTCTTAACGTCGAGAGCGAAAAAACTTGAAAGCCGCCACTGTCGGTCAAAAGCGGCCCATGCCAGTTCATGAATTTATGTAAGCCACCGAGCTTTGCAATGGTTTTCTCACCAGGTCGCAGATGCAAGTGATAGGTGTTACCAAGAACCACCTGCCCGCCAATGTCTTTGATTTCTTCAGGAGTCATGGCCTTCACAGTGGCCTTCGTACCAACTGCCATAAATACCGGAGTTTCAATTGGCCCATGATGCGTTTGCAAGGTGCACGAGCGCGCATCGCCGGATTCAGCTTTGATCTGAAAGTAAGGAGTTTCAGAATTTACGTTTGGCGCGACTGCGAGTTGATCCATGCAGTTAAATCTCCATAGCTAAAAAGTCGAAACTGTCTCTCGATCGCCCACGCATAGGTTCTTTTGACGTTGTCTAATCCGGCAAAAGCTCCGACGAGCGCAAGCAAAGTCGATTGAGGTTGATGAAAGTTGGTCAGCAAAGCATCAACGATTTGAAATTCAAAACCAGGACGGATGAACAGGTCGGTTTCGCCAATGCCCGGTGCTGGGATTTTACCAATCGCCGCAGATTCGAGCGCGCGCATGACGGTGGTGCCCAACGCCCACACGCAGCCTTTTCTTTGTTTCGTCGCTTGAATGGCTCGCCAAGTGGTCTCCGGGATTTCAACAATCTCGGCGTGCATCGGATGCGCATCGAGATTTTCTGTCGTAATCGGCAAAAATGTGCCGAGACCGACATGCAAAGTGAGTTCAGAGATTTGTACACCCTTGGCTCGAAGTTCCTCGAGATCGACTTGGCTAAAATGCAAACTTGCCGTGGGCGCGGCAAGGCTTCCCGGCTTTTGTGCCCAAGCGGTTTGATAGGCATCTTTATCTGTCGTACGATTATGGCGTTCGCCGCGCGCCTTTTGAATGTATGGTGGCAGCGGCATTTCACCGAATTCTTGAAAGTAATCTTCATCGAGCGTGAGATTGGTGCGCACAACCTGTGGGCGGCCGCGTTCGATTAACTCAATTCTCAGGCCACCGGGCAATACCTGATGCCGGTCCGTGGGCTTCCAGCGACTGGAGGGGCATAAAACATCCCAATCAAAATGATCACGCTGACGAAGAAAGAGAATTTCCAGGCCGGCTTCAGAAAACACCCGGCGCTTTAAAACCTGGGTATTATTAATGACTAAAAGATCGCCGTTTTGAAATTGCTCGATGAGCTGCATTTTGGTGAATTCACACGGGTCACCATTGGCCACAAACATCACCCGTGAGGCCGCGGCCCGCTCCGTTGCCACCAGCTCTTCCGGGTAGATAAAATCAAGATCTTTTAATTGCATGGCACTTCTTACGGGAAAACCAGGCGACTGTCACGCGGATCAGTTCAGGGACGAGTTTTGAAAAAAAACAGGGCCGGCATTACTACCGGCCCTGCTGCGATTTGGGGAAATCACGAACTACGAACACTTACCTAAAGGAGAAACACGCTACTTTTTGTATGACCGGTCGTAGCGAACCGGACTCATTTTCAAATTATTTTGATCACTCAGGGCCATTTTCAAAAAGGCGTACCCTGTGGTGACGTAAGCGACACAAAAACCTAAAACGACAACGGCATGATCCATATTCAAATTCCCTCTCCGATACGATCGATGATTTCTTGGAACCTTCGAATGATCACCAGTCGTGCTCGGCTACGGGTTTCTGATTTAAGGAGCTGAGACAATTTGTCCAGCTCTTGGGTCAACCGCTCTAATTCCTTGAGCGCCATAATCCCTCCGCGTTTACGAGGTCACGAGCTGACTTCATCGCCTTCCCATCCAGGAAGCCTTGAAGGCTCTTGCTTGACCTCAACAATACGACAGTTGCCAGGCGGAATCTGGTTAATATTTTTTGGTGAGATGTAGCCTAAGTGAAGTTCCAGACACATCTTCTCGGGCTTATGTGTGGATTAAGAAAAATTTGCGACGCTTGGCGCTTAAGTTTGATTTGGGCCCCAGAGGTGAATTTCCTGGTTTTAGGGCTAGGGACGTTTAGGCCACGAGGCAAATTGTCTCGACAGTTTTGCGGGGCCTGAGTCATAGTTGTCTCATGAGTGCATCGACTTTAATTTCAGGACTTATATTCGGAGTGATTGGAATGTGGATGTTACGTGAAGGCAAACGCCACGTTAACTTTACTGTCGTCATTATTGGAATTTTGCTCATGACTTATTCTTGGTTTACTTCGAATCCACTCCAGGATTGGGGAATTGGCATTGGACTTTGTGCTTTGGCTTATCGGTATTGGTAGTTTCCAAAAACGAGACACCCCTCATATCAAGAAATCCAAGAAATCCGCCGAAACTAAGATATGAAAAAAATCATTCTTGCCTCACTCTTTTTAGCTTCCTGCTCAGGTCCTTCGCTGACCGATCAAGCGCACAAGGTCCTTTTGCGAAAACAAATCACTGACAAGCAAAAATCCGAATACGTTGTCTTAACGTCGGTCCTTTGCGAAAAGGGTGCGAACTTTCGCTTACGGGAAAGTAATCGCGATTCATGCGGAAACTATCTCCGCAATGAGGCTGGCGTGATGGGTGGCGATTTGGTGATTACGGATGAGGGACAACATCCGAAAAGCTGGGCCTGGGGTGAGCGATGCAATAATTGTGTCCAGGTGATGGGCACGGTTTACCGAAAGAAAACTGTCGACGAGAAGAAAGCAGAGAAGAAAAAAGAAGAAGCCCTGGCGGCAGCGAAGGCTGAGAAACTCGGACCCGACCGTCAGCCTGCGGCCATTGGTGCAATTCCGGGTGCCAGTGCGCAGGACGAGGCTCCACTGGCAGAAACGAAGCCAACTCTTGAACAAATGTTTCCGCCGAAGCAGGAGACCTCTCATGTGGTCGACGAAGTTTTAAAAAGTCGATGACAGTTGAACATCTGCGAAATTTTTGCTTCCGACTTGCTCGAAGTCGCTGATTTTCATATCAAGAATTATGTCGCCAATCCACTTCCACAGAGATAAGCGAGGCATCACTGAGCTCGGCTTATTCAAAAACTAACTTAGTTTATCTGTCTTCTTGCCAAGCAAGCTTTGATAAGCCATATCGCCAAAGTGTTTCAATGCCGCTTGATTATAGGCCAGTGCGGCTTTTTGTTCGGTGAGAAAATCACCCAGCATCTCTCTACCGAGAAATACTCCATTGTGATCAAACGAAGAAATCTGGACATTTCCTCGCAAGGTCTGGGGTAAATTAGTTTTATGAATTGTCACAGTCGCAGTTGCTTCGCCTTTTTGCGTGAGCACCTCACAATCCGCCGTCCAAGTCACGGCGGCTTTCAGCGGCTGATGGGGAGTGGCCGTGCAAAAAAAAAGGGGAAAGCACCGGGCTTTCCCATGATTTGAGGAGATTACTGCAGAAGCGAAATATCTCCTGTGTACTGAGATTCGGCGCGGCTCAGTGCCTTGTCCTCATCACGGCGCCAGTCCACCCAATTCGGAGCTGCGGCATTTTTAACTTGAGCGAGATTGGTTCTGGCGTCGTTGAGCAAAGAATCCAAATCCTCGGCGGCGTTCTCTTGTTTTTTAGCGCGATTCGGATCGGTGGCCGCAAGCTTACTGGCATTCACGCGAAGGTTTTGCGAAAACTGCGTCATCCGATCAATGCGGCCCTGCGATGAATTGATATAGGCAGAACGTTCGGATTCCAATTGAGTGGCCGCTTGCTGTGCCGCCGTTGGAGGTGCTGGTGGTGCGGCATGAGCGGTCTGTTTCGTTCCATTATGGCTGCAAGCAGTCAAGCCGACGACGGCCATGAGGCCAGCAGTCGAAATCAACGTTGTCATTTTCATCATTCTCTCCTCGTGTTATCGAAATCAATTAAATGACGTACTGTCATTCCATTTTATTTGTAACAAGAGTTGTCTTGATGAGACTCATTAAAGAGCGCTTATTTAAATAACATGACAAATTCACCCGAACTTCTCATGTCATTAACACATAATTCCTGAAACTTGAAAAACATTAGGGCCTTCTCGCAATCGACGTCCGTTACCTGTGTGTAGAAAGCAGACACCAGATGAGTCACCCGCCCTAAGAGAGCGGCCGGCCGATCAAATCGACCATTGGATCAAAACAGGTTGCTAGTACTTTGACAGGAAAGTTTGTAGCTGTTGTGCTCGGTCTTTTGACTCACCCCTTCGTTGGTCGTCGTCCAGTTAGCGCCGTTGGCTAGCCGTTCCTCCTCCCGCCTCGGTCTGATTCAAAACCCACGTCGCAAAACAGCTACAAACTTTCCTGTCAGAGTACTAAACTAAATTTAGGACTAAATATGCTTTTTCAAGACTGCGACAATATTTTCTTTGGGATGATTGCCGACGATCTGATCCACTTGTTGACCATTTTTAAAAAGAATCAAAGTCGGAACGCCGCGAATCCCATATTGCGAAGGGATGCTTTGATTGGCATCAATATCGACCTTCATAACTTTCAATTTGCCGGCAAATTCAGTGGCAATCTCTTCAAGCTTTGGCGCCAAAGAACGACAGGGTCCACACCATTCAGCCCAAAAATCGACCAAGACCGGAGTGTCTGATTTTAAGACATCCGAATCAAAACCTGAATCAGTGGTGGCTTGCGTATTGCTTCCCATAAGGTCTCCCATTCGATCTAACGACAATATTCAATCATCCAATCCTTCTATTTTCAACGCAAGACCCGACTAAAGGCAAGTCCTGAAGTGGATTTTTTACGCACAGCAAGGATAACGAAAGGCCTCAGTTTATTTGGCGAAATTGCCGAAGAGAGGGAGATGCAAAAGTCGGATATAAAAATTCTTATCGTGGACGACGATCCCACCCTCGGTAAAGCCCTTGCCGAGCTGATCAAACGAAGTGGCTATAAGGCCCTTTTGATGTCCCGTCCCGACGAAGCTCTTGCCTCAGTTAAACTGCAGCCCGTCCATGCTGCGATTATCGACTGCATGCTTCCCAAAATGAACGGTCGCGACTTGGCTCTTAAATTACGTGAGGACGTCTCTGCGACTTTGCCCATTATCCTGATGAGCGGTATTTTCAAAGATAAGAACTACACGCGCGAAGCCACGCAAGCCACTGGGGCCATTAAGTTTTTCGCAAAACCCTTTGATATCAAAGAAATTGTAACCCTTTTAGATAGTAAGCTCACGCACCTGATCGACATCCCGCTCATTCCCATTCACGGAGTTCTCTCTAAAGTAAAACTCAGTGCCAAAGAGCGCATCAAAGCGATCAACGACTCGGATTCGGACTCTCTCCATAGTTTGGATTTGCCCTGGATTTACAGTCTGCTTTTGGATCAAAAAATCAGCGGCCATCTCAATATTTTTACAGCCGACGGCGAAGTTGCCGGTGTGGGCTTTAATAAAGGCAACATCGTCCAGGTCAATCTCAACGATACGGAATCTTATTTCGGCGTGCTACTCGTGGAAAAAGGTTTTATTTCATCGCATGAACTCGAAGCCGTGATGGCGCAGGGTTCACGTCATAAACGCGTCGGCGAACGGCTGCTGGAAGCCAATGTCCTGTCACCCCATGCGATCCATATCGTCATGAGTGAACAACATGGAATTCGCTTGAGTAAAACGATTGCAAATACCTCTGTCAAAGTGAACTTCATTGACACCGATGAAATGCGTGAAGATGCCCATGTCGACCGCAACGCATACTGCGAATTGGTGAATGACTGGATTAGCTCAAAGATTCCATTAGAATGGTTAAAGGCGTTTTATATTCCCTGGATGCGCCACACGATCGTCAAAGGAGCGGAGTATTCTGAACGGCATCGCTGTTTCACGCTGCCGCTGATTGCACACATTCCGCAATTTGCGCACAAAGCAGTGTCTGGAATCACAATGGAGCAATTATTTTCTTCTGCCGAATTCAATGAAGCCGATATGTACCGGGCGTTTCATTTGATGCTGATTAGCCGCATGGTCGTCTTTGGCGACGCCAATGCTCAAGGATCATTTGATTTTAAAGCGCATCGCAAGCGCCTCGAGAAATTAGACCAGGAGCTTGATCAGCAAAACTATTTTGACCGCCTCGGCGTCAGTCAAAAAGCCAAAGAAAGCGAAATCAAGCGCGCCTATCACGAGCTCGCCAAAGCCCTACATCCAGATAAGCTCACCGGTGATACTCCGGCTGATTTGCGCGAGCTCACCAAGCGCGCCTTCGGAAAAATTTCTCAGGCCTATGAAGCCTTAAGCAACTCGGATACCCGCACCGACTATGTCAAAGAAATGGAGCAAGGCCGCGCCGAAATGATTCTTCAGGCCGAGTCCCTCACCGATCAGGGTCGCACCTTTCTCTCAAAGGGTGATATTAAGAAAGCACGAGAACTTCTGGAAAAGGCCATTACCCTCGCACCGCCGTCAGCCGAATTGCGTCTGTTATTGATGTGGGCGGAAATGAAAACTCCAAGCAAAGAAAAAAACCAGGTGCTGATCAATCGCATCAAAGAACATCTCGGGCAAATTCCGCCGGAAGAGCGTCACAACCCGACGTTTTATTTCGTCAAAGGCTTATTTTTAAAGGCCACGGACGACAGTGAAGCGGCTCGAAAAAGTTTTGAACATGCCGTTTCAATTGATGCGGACTTTATTGATGCCCGACGCGAACTAAATCTCTTAAAGCTGCAAAAACCGAATAAACAAACCGACTTGTTACGCGGCGATCTCAAAGATGTTGTCGGACTCTTGTTTAAGAAAAAAAAGTAGCCTTCATTTTTTATTAGTGAACAACGCCTTGACGAAATCGCGTTTGCTTTCATTCACGATTTCAATTTCAGCTTTTTCTTCAATGCTCATTTTCGCCGCCTGCAGTTGCGCGGCTGTAAAGGCCGAATGCGGAATCACCTTATCTACAGGTTCGCGCGCCACCGACTGCAGAAATTTCTCATAGCGCGCCCGGCGCTCTCGCTCGACATGCTCCACCAAAATTTCACCGAGCTTGCGGCCCGCCGCCAATGCCGAAGCCGGTGTTGGAATCTCGTGAGGAATTTCAATGCCGGTAACAGACGTTGCATTCGATGGCAGGCTATCAGTGCCGCCGATGGCTCGCGGAAATGGCAAAGTATTATCGTTGGCAGAACCTGAAACAGGTGCCTGCGAATCAGCCGTTTTTGCGCCGCGAACCACGGTGCGCTCGTCCCCGGGTTTAATACCTTGGTTGCCCTTGACCCGAGTGTCGTTATTGTCGGATTTTTTTGGTGCGATCAGTTTTTGATATTTATCCATCAGAACTTGAGCGTCCAAACGCGCCAGTGTTGCCATCGTCTGCAAAACTCGAACGGGATCAATGGGTGAATCAATCACTGCATCTGCCATCTGTTGCATTTTAGGCGTCAAAGTGGCCGCGGCCTGAAAAGTGGCAACCAAAGCGACCCGACAGTGCGGCGAGGCCTTCTTGACCTTCACGATGACTTTCTCTGTATCGATGCTTTTACCCTTAGAGGAGATGATTAAAAACTCCGGAATAAATCCCAGCAAACTCTCCGTCACCCCGATTTCCTTGGATAAACCGAGGACATCAAATCCGGTTTTCTTCAATAGTGTTTCGAGGGTTCGGAGCTCGGTGAATTCTTCGATAACAATCATGATTTTTACCATAGATTCAATTATCACCGATTGCCCTCCCTCAGTGCAACTTAGGCTAGACCACGAATGGGATGCGAATAACCTTGCTCGACCCAGTGCAAGCTTGATACAGCTATAGACAATTTTCTCTATTAATCTCTATTAAACTGTGCGCCGCCTTATAACTAAGGTCGTGGGATGAATGCTAAAAGCGGATTAAATTTTATGCAGACCACTGACGTCAAAATCAGTGGTTTTTCTGTCATTCGCAATGGCATTTTAATGGGCTACCCGGTTCTGCAGTCCATTCGCAGCATTCTCCCAATTGTGGACGAGTTCGTGATCGGTGTTGGCCAAAGTGACGACGACACCAAAGAAATGATTCAAAGTTTGAACAATCCGAAAATTCGCCTCTTCGATTCTTTTTGGGATCCGAACAAGACCAAGGGCGGATTGATGTTGAGCGAAAAGACCAATGAGGCGCTGGATCAGTGTCGCAACGAGTGGTGTTTTTACCTTCAGGCTGATGAAGTGGTGCATGAGCAGGATCTGCTGCACATTCAAAAAGCGATCAATCATAACCAAAATGATTCGCGCGTGCAGGGTTTGCTTTTCAAATACGTGCATTTTTATGGCAGCTACGGCACGATTGCGACCAATCGAAAATGGTACCGCAATGAAGTCCGAGTGGTGCAGCGAAGCACAGGGATCCGCTCACACAATGACGCACAGGGCTTTCGGGTCAATGGCGAAAAGCCGGTCGTGGCCCCATCAGGCGGGCGAATCTTCCACTATGGCTGGGTAAAACCGCCAGCGGTGATGGGCCAGAAATCAAAACTTCTCAATCGCTGGTGGCATGGCAATAAAAGAGATCACGAGTTTGAAAATTTTCAGTATGATAAGCAGTACGGTTTACGGCCGTTCTCTGGCGGGCACCCAGCCGTCATGAAAGAGTTGGTTGAGGCGCAACACTGGCACTTCAATCACCTTCGCCAACCGTCCGACTGGAAGTGGAAAGATTTAAACCTTTTCGCCAGCGATGTTTTTGAACGCGTGTTTAAATACCGCATTGGTGAATACAAACCGTATCGAGTTTTAAAAAATTAATTTCACTCTTGTCCTTGCTGACCAGGGTAACAAGAAAATGCCAACGAAAGGCCATTAGTCATGGAAAAACAAAGAACTGAAACGACGACCCTGCCGCAAAGAAAATTTGTCGTTAAAACCGGGCAAACCGAAATTCGCATCGGGACCGGCGAAGACCTCGCCGTCATTTCTGGTCCTTGTGTCATCGATAGCCGCGATTTGATTTTCCGGGCGGCTCGACAACTCGTCGAAATTACCCAGCGTCTCGGAATTGGTTTAATTTTCAAAAGCTCCTATGAAAAAGACAATCGTGGCTCAGAAAAAAACTGGACCGGTCCGATGGCCGACGACGGTTTAAAAGTACTCGCCGATGTTCGCAAAGAATTCGGCATCCCCGTCCTCACCGACGTGCACCGAGTTGAAGACGTGGAGCGCGTGGCTGAGGCCGTCGACGTCCTGCAGATTCCTGCTTACATGTGTCAGCAAACCTCACTCGTCATCGCTTGCGGAAAAACCGGAAAACCGGTCAATGTCAAAAAAGGTCAATTCCTAGCTCCAGAAAACATGTCGGGCGCGGTGAGCAAACTGAATTCTACTGGCAACAAAAACGTCTTGCTCACTGAGCGCGGCGCTTGTTTCGGTTACAACCGCCTCGTTGCGGACATTCGCACGATTCCAATTATGCAAGAACTCGGCGCTCCGGTTTGTTTCGATGCCACTCACATCATTCGCTTGTACGGCATTTCCAGTGCCGATCCAGCCGGTGGTGAGCCGCGCTTTGTTCCGCATCTCACTTTAGCGGCGGTTGCGGCAGGAACGGATGCCTTGTTTATCGAAACTCACCCGAATCCGATGGAAGCAAAATGTGATGCGGCCTCGCAATTGAATTTGAAGCATTATGAAAATCTGGTTCGCATGGCAATGAATGTTCGTAAAGCCATCAAAACGCCAGAAAACGTCGGTCTGATGACAATCTAGTTGCGCGGCAGATCGCAAGATTTGCCGACTCGTTCCTTTCAAGGATGGAGGACGATTTTGTTCCGAGCGCAGTTAATGATTCGCTACGTGCTGGGTGAGATGATTCCGACATTCTTTATCGGCGTCATCGTCTTTGTCTTTATCCTGCTCATGTTTCAAGCGCTGCGCTTGACTGAATTCGTTCTCATTCATGGGGTCAAGCTCAGCACCATCGCCGAAATCATGGGGTACCTCTCCACGAGCTTTTTACCCGTCTTATTTCCGATGAGCCTCTTATTCTCAGTCCTTCTGACATATGGACGCCTAAGTGCTGATTCAGAAATTGTTGCTTTTCGCGCCGTCGGACTCAGCATGCCCGCCATCATTATGCCGGCAGTGGTTCTCAGTCTCCTGATCAGTTTTCTCTCGGTACAAACGGCCTTTCATCTCGCCCCATGGGGTAATCGGCAATTTGAAGTTCTCGTCACTAAGCTTGGCACATCCAAACCCGGCGCCACCCTGCGTGAAGGCACCTTTCTTGAAGGCTTTTTTGATCTCGTCGTTTACGCCAATAAAGTAGATACAAAAAATGGCAAATTAGAACAGGTTTTCATTTACGATGAGCATGATCCGAAAATCCCGATTACGATTATCGCGCGCGAAGGCCGGCTCTCGCAAGATCCTGACCATCCCGGCCATCAAGCGTCGCTTCGACTTTTTGACGGAAATATCCACCGCATTTCTCAAGGCCGGCATACGAAAATTGATTTTACCACCTACTCGATTTTCTTAAGTGACCCGGTGGCGGAGCAGTTTCGCAATAAATCTCCGCAGTCGCTGACCCTTGAAGATATCAATCAAACTCTGAAAGACAAAAACGCCAAACCGGATGATCTGCTGACCGCCAAAATCGAATTCCATAAACGCTGGGCGATTTCCGTGGCGTGTTTGCTCTTTGCTTTGATTGGCGTCGGCCTTGGCACGACTACCGATCGGCGCACAGCAAAGTCCGGAGGCATGGTCGTGTGTCTCGGATTAATTGTCACCTATTGGATTATTTACGTCGTGAGTGAAGGCCTTGCCCGCAATGGCAAGCTGCCTCCTGCCGTCGCCATGTGGTCTGCCGATGGCATCTTTACGATTGCAGCGGCCTGGAGTCTGCGCCGAGCTTGGCGCTAAGCCTGAAGATCAGTTCTAAATCAATATCATCACGCACGGGCATGGCCCCATTGACCAAGAGATCAAGAGTGCCAAGAGTCTGAGCCTGCATGGGAGAGCTCGGCAAAGCACATATCGTGCGACCGATTTCTCCGGCTAGGCGAGCGGTCATCGTCGAACCGCTGCGCCGCCTGGCTTCGACGACTAACACTAAAGGCGCAAGTGCTGCGATCACCCGGTTGCGACGTTCAAAATTTCCACGCCACATTTTTTCATCCGGGGCAAATTCGCTTAAAATGGCGCCGCCTGACTCAAGAATTCCAGGAATCCAATGGCGAAAGTCAGACGGGTAAATATTTTTAAGGCCCGAGGGCAAAAATGCCAGTGTCGGACGCCCGGCTTGGATACTGAGTGCGTGCGCCTTTTGATCAATGCCGCGCGCCCCACCGCTGATCACACTCACCTGCTCCTTGCGAAAGAATCGCGGTAAAAATAATTCCATCCACCGCAGAGATTGCTGCAACGGCTCACGACTCCCGACGATGGAAATCGGGGTATAGTCTTTCCAGCTGGGCGTTCCTTGATAGGAGAGAAAGAGCGGTGGCTGTTCTAAAAGAAAAAGCGCACAGGGATAATCGGCGTGGCCTGGATAGAGAATTTGCGCATTTTGGCTCTGACACCATTCCTGAGTTCTTGCCGCTTTATCCCAAGTTTCCAAGGAGAGGGCGAGTCCATAATCCCGCGCTGCATGAATAACATCGGTGCCCGCGGACAGAATTTCTGTAAAATCTGCGAATTTTATTTTGCCTGAAATCGCCGCGGCACAGGCCAGTAAACTTGCTGCCATATGACGACAGGATCAGCAACGGTCAAGCCACCTCCGGTGGAGACGTAACTGAGATGAGAAAAAGCAGAAGTCGGTTTTCGGAAGCTCCGGTCTGACCGAGCGGCACAAAGTGTGTGAAGGGCGTCTCAAAGCTCTCTGACCTTCCATTTTTGCTGCACCACTACCTCAAGCGCCGGAGTTTTCCTAGATGACCCCGATCTGGCCAGAAGAACCTTATTACTAAGCTGTATTTCTGAGTGTGTTGCTCACAAGTCATCGTATCATAAACAAATCTTATGATTTAGGCCAAACCCGGCACCGGCCCAGGGTCCGATACCGAAGCTGCGGGCGTTTGACCGCTGCCCAGCCGAAACTTAGAGACTATCAATATCCTCACTATCAATTTTATCCTCAACCGGAGCCGCCGAACTATCACCCACATCCGCAGGTGCCTCCGTGGTCGGTGGAGACGCCGGAGCTGCAGATCCCAGCTGTTCTACGTGAATTTCTGACTTCAGTGGCTCAGCCACTGTGGGAAGCGGTCCGCCGGTGATATCTCCAGGCACGATTTCTTCATGAGTCTCAAGCACGATGGCCGTCGCGACTTTGTGATCGACGCGGACCACTTTTAATACGGCACTCGGAGGAGCAAAATCCGGTAAACTCGTTTTTTCCCAATGTGCTTTTCGCACAGCACGGAGCGCTAGGATCTGGCCGTTTTTCAAGCCAGCAGCGGCGCCGCCATCGAGATAGACCGCCGATCCGGAGCCGATTATTTTGCGTTCATTATCTTGTTGGGCACCAATCACCTGTACCTGGATGTTGGAGACATCGGCATTGCGCTTCATTGAAACTCGGATAAGAGGTTCAATTGTCACGAGCCCACCGACGGCCACTGGATTGACCGCTTCAACCACCCGGGCTCGATAGATCTTTCGTTTTTCATCAACTGGCTGATCAATTTGAATCAGGCCTCCGACTTCAATGATTGGCCCGATTGGCCCCTTACTGGTCTCAATATTTCCGCGCGGAATGAGCACGCTAAATCGCTCTCCGACTTGAACTGGTGATTTCATTTTAACAAAAAGACTTTGCCCGGTCGAGGCGACTTTCTCACTCTTTTCAATTTCAGAGATCACTCCTACAGATTGAGGCATTTGATCATCGAGGTAAAATCCGGGCGTAATTATGGGCGTTTCTTCAACCGCTTTACGCTTGATGACTGAAAGTCCGGTTGAATCAAACTGATTAGTCGACGCTGGTTCAAACGAGACAAATGAAGGCGGTAAATGTTTTAAAAGACGATGGCGATCGGGCGGCGGTGCCGGAATTTCTGGTTGACCGTCAATCTCTGCCTCTTCAAGTACGGTCCCAGCTGCGGCCTCATCAGGGCCTGTCTTGACATTAAACTCAGGGGCACTACTGTTATGTGTTTGCGAAACCGCCGTGTTCGTAATCAAGCTGTCTGCTTCGTTGGTTTGCGGCGGCGGTGCCGACTCGCGCACTTCAATTTGCGGCGCCGAAGCCTCGCTACCAGCCACAAAGACAATGACGTGACCTGGCACAATCCGGTGCGGATTTTCAATGGCGCTATTTTCAGACCACAATTTCGGCCAGTAATGACCATCACCGAAAAAAGTCTCACTCATATCCCAAAGAGTGTCACCAGCTTGGATTCCATAATTTTCACTGCGCCGCGAACCAATCATACCCGCCCATTTATCGTCCGAAACGGGCTCGGATTGCGTCTTAACAAAAATATCGTGCAGACGACGTTCATACTTGAGATTAGGTTCATCTGAAATTGCCGCATTGTCTTGAGCCGCAGCCGCCTCTGCCACAGGAGGCGCAGGTTCACTGACGGCAGGAGGTGCCGCTTCAATCGATTCGGTCATCGCGCCGGCGGGAGGTTCTGCCTTCTTCGGCGTCACTGTCTCAGCCGCTTTTTCCGCCCCAAGGTTGATGTCATCCAGTTGAGCATCGATATCGTCATCGAGGTTCGCATCTTGAGCGGAAACCGAATTTGCCAGACCCAGCAGCAAAGCGCCTATTAGGAAAAGTACCGATGCTTTCACTCTCTACTCCGTGTCGGTTGCAGCTGTCGAATTTCCATTGAGGCTCGCTGAGCCTCAGGACTTCCAGGATAAATCTGTTTGACTGAGTTGAAAATATTTTTGGCCAGAAGGGGGTGGCCCATTTTCTTGAGTGCCACACCCTTGGCGAGCAAGGCGGTCACTGTCTTATTACTCTGAGGATATTTCTCCAAGACTTCATTGAAAAAGTGGAGGGCGTTTTTCAAGTCATTTTTTTCAAATGCCATTAAGCCACACAGATAAAGCGCATTATCAGAATAGGCGCTCTCGGCGTAAGACTTCAGTAAAAACTCTGTCGCCTTTTGCAGTTCCGGCTGATTCTTGGAGCGAAAGCTTTCTAAAACTTTGGCGTATAGAAAATGTTCGCCCGTGCCCTCGACGTTTTCAATGACATCTGAACTTTCGGTGGCCGCCAGATTCAGCGTCGGAAATTCAGAGAGCTCCTGACCAGCAATGGCCATCGTCGAAGCGGCGGCCCGCGTCCTTTGCGCAACTGGATTTTCAACTTCATTCAATGCCGGAAGCTCTTGAGTCACAACCTGAGCCGTCTGAGAGGCCATCTTTTTGGTTAAGACGAAATTCTTTTCTTTGAGCTCTTCATTGATTTGTTCTTTTTTACGAATCTGAGTTTCGAGTCGACGAAGTCGCGTTTTGAGGGCCGCTTGGTCTTTGTCTTTGACTAATGAAACACCGCAGCCAGTTTGACTGAGTGCGGCCGCAAATAAAGTCGGCAGGAGAATAATTTGCAAAATCCTTTTGCTCATCATGTTCTCGATTTTTAATTCAGATATCTTCAGTTTAGATCAAGGATAGACGAGTGGAAAGTGAGCAGTTTTGTCATCTCGTCTAGTTTTAAAGACGAGTCGTTTTCAACCTGATTCTGCAGGACGGCAGAGACTTTTTGTGAAGTTCTCTACACTTATCCACAGGGAATGTGAGTTGCCCCTGATTCTAGACCATGGACACGTTTTCTGATAAGGCTTTCAGCGGATTGCTGAAGGATTATGCAGATCTTAAATATCTGATATAAAAGAAATTTTGGCTGAAATCCGAGATTCGATTTCAGTTTTTGTTTAGAATCTTAAATCCGCTTTCCGACCATCTTACAGAATCTAACTTGGTTATATTGAAGTTAAAGTATGTTCATAAGTTTGCTAGATCCCTAGACTAATGGGCGTAATCATAGTTTTAATTGGACTCCAGTTGTTTATGTTACACACGAATTTGCATACGAAAGTTGCAGAATATGCACTGCCCATTCATCAAGCATGTCTAGACTTGGCCCCAAGAAATTCTGAATTTCAAATGTATTACCGCTCGATTATTTGCTCTAGTCCACTGCCACTCAACGCGTTTACCCATGATTTAAAATCTGCTGGAGTTGCGCACTTCATCACCGGCAGTGGCACTCACCTCGCATTGCTGAGTCTTTTATTCGATTCAATTAGCCAGAGATTTCGTTTCGCGAAAATCGTGGGTGCAATCAGTCTTTGGACCTTTGCAGCAATTTCTTTGTTGTCCGGAGCTGTGATCAGGATCTTGGTGGCGCGCGGTCTACAAATCTTGAACCGACGCTACAAACTTTTTTGGACACCGGCGCAAGTCATTCTGATTTCAGGTTTTGTCAGTTTGGCTTTCTGTCCAGAATGGTGGTCCTCATTGGGCTTTCTGATTAGCTGGGGAGCGGCCTTGATTTTCTCGCTGTGGCGATCGCAAACGAAGCTCTGGCGCAATCTAGCGCTCTATGTTTTGCTGCTGCCTTTTTTGCTTCCTATTGGAGTCCCCTCACCTATTTCAATTCTTCTCAACTGGATCTTATTTTTACCAATTTCTTTGGGACTTTTCCCGATGAGTTTTCTTTCCATAATAATCCCTGCGCTCACCAAAGCCACTGATGTTCTTTGGCATCTCCTTGAGCTTGCCGTGCAATACCCTAGCCCCTCGCTGCGGCCTTTACCCATTGCGATATTTTGGCAATGGCTTTATCTGTTCACTCTCAATATCTGGGTCATCTTTTGGCCATTTCACACCAAGAAAGCCACTTCATGCCTTGGAAATTTCTTGCCCTGAGTATTGCACTACTTACGGCGACTTCAAGTTTAGCGTCTGAAAGCTTGACCGTTTGGAATATCGGCCAGGGCCAATGGACGACTTACGCCACCGGCACTGCGTGCTGGCATTTTGATATGGGCGGAGAAAAGGCGCCCTGGCCGGCCATTCTCAAAGAATGTCAGGCAAAAGAGAACTTCGCCTACTTCAGTCACTGGGATCAGGATCATTTAAATTTCGCCGCGGCAGCAGCCAAGCGGCTTCGGCATTTTTGTGTGGCAGTCGACCCACAAGGCCCACCGCCTGAGCGAAAGTTGCAGATTTTTAGGCAGCTTGCGCATTGCTCAAAAAATCAGTTGCCCAAATGGCCAGCGCTTCGGGAAGTTTATGACGGTCTTCGCCGCACCCAGAAGCAGCGGCAAAGCAATGACTATAGCCGAGTCTTTTTATTAAAAGAGCGGTTTCTGATTCCTGGTGATTCAACCCGTAAGGAAGAAAAATTCTGGGTCAGAAATTTAGGAAAGAAAAAAG
>JAYVXN010000360.1:0-4302 GCA_043785085.1 Bdellovibrionales bacterium
AGTGAGATTGGTTACTCACTAGGGTTCCATTTAAAGGTTTCAGTAATTTACATTTCATCCCCCTTTACAGAGTTATCGTGACGCACTTTCACTGCAAGCGAGCATCTAAAGTCAGTCAGTTTGCCAAACCCTGAAGAATTTTCCAGGGCTCTCCATCTAAATAAGTTTTAACTGCATCTGGCGATTTCGACGAGTCGCATTTAATTAATTGCAGGGTGCAATTATTAGCTTGTGCAAGACATCCTCCAATAATATAAGTGCAATGATCCCTAGTCTTTCGTAAAAAAGGAACTCAAGACATGCGCACTCAGTCGCGTTGGCTTTTTGCTAGTTTGCTCTCGATCGTCGGCGTTGCAACTATTGCCAAGACAGCGACTAGCTCGCCACTGACGCTGCATCAAGCTGTTCAACAAGCTCTCAGCAATAACCCCTCGCTTCATCTGGCTTCAGAAAGAGTGGTTGAGGCACATACACAAATTCCCCTAGCACGCTCGACCTTATTCCCAACGCTTTTGCTTGAAGGTACGGGACAAAATCGAAAAGATGCGGCCAATTCAAACACAGTTCGTTTTGATGGCGATCCTTACAATCAGTACACCTTAGACTTTAAACTCACGCAGCCCATTTTGACCTTTGGAATATTTTCTGGTGTTGGGGCACAAGCCAAAGAGCGCGATTTGCGACAATTGGATCGTGAAATCAACGCGCGCGAATTGACCAGTCAGCTTTTACAGTCCTATTTTCAAATGATTCTGAATACGCGTTTAGTGGACACACTTCTTCGTCAAGAAAGTATTGTCAAAGAATCCTTGGCGACGGCGCAACGGCGTGAACGCACTGGCCGGGGCCAACTCTTGGATGTCCTGCAGGTTAAAACTCAGATTGCGCTTCTCCAATCTAAGATTGCCGATGCCCGAAACCAGCTGGAAATTTCAAGCGCGCAACTCGCAACCCTCATGGGCACACCTGATATTAAGTCCATCACCGTCAAAAATATTCTCGAAGCGCCCGAATTGGCTGTCGTTGATCGCGCATTAGTGCAACATCCGGCACTATTGCCAGAACTTGAACAAAACCGAATTTCAATTGATGAAATCGCCGATAAACGTGCGGTCATTTGGGGTCAGAATTTGCCAAAGCTATTCGCCACTGCCGA
Source organism: Bdellovibrionales bacterium (assembly GCA_043785085.1). Lineage (GTDB taxonomy): Bacteria > Bdellovibrionota > Bdellovibrionia > Bdellovibrionales > JAMPXM01 > JAYVXN01. The sequence goes on from JAYVXN010000360.1 coordinate 1,157, forward strand.
TTATGGCTATACGGCGTACAAGAAATCAGACCTTCTGGATGATAGTGGCCACGCTTGGTCGGTGATGGTGACCTTGGATATTCCGATTTTTTCTGGATTGTCTTCGCTGTATCAACGGCAGCAACTCGCCGCGCAGGAACGAGAACTCTATTACAGTCGCAAAAATATCGAAGATCAGGCAAGCCTACAGCAAGTGAGCAATCGTAAAAGTCTAGAAACGGCGCAAGCCTCAATCAAATCTGGCGTGGACGCGTTGGAGCTCGCCAAGGCGTCATCAGCGGAAGCCAATCGCAGCTATCGCCTTGCGACCATTGATTTCGTTAATTTCCTGACGGTTCAGCAATCTCTGGTTGAAGCTGAGTCATCATTAAATCAATTCAAATATAATTATCTCGTCGCCCTGGTGAAGTATTTCGTGGCCTCTGGCCAATCACTGAGCGATTTACTGGATTTGCTGGAGGGCACACAAAAATGAAGTATTCTCTTTGGATCAGTCTCGCGTTGACATTGACAATGGTCAGTCCTGCACAAGCCACCAGCCGTAAATTTAAGAAAAAGAAGAAAGTAGCCACGGTCCTAACAGCTCCAGCTGACATCGTCGTACCTGTTCCGCAAACTCAGTTCATCTTGAGCTCAGCCAAACCTCCGGCTGAGCCAATCACTGGCCAAGCTTGGGAAGTTTCGGCCTCAACATGGACTCCGCAGAATTTGCAAGAGCCTTCACTGGTGAGCAATACAACACAATTCACTTCGGGCTCCGCTCCGCAAATGTCGCTCAATTATATATCGACAAAGTTTCAGGATGTGACCCAAGTGAAGCTTGCGCCAAAATTCGGCCTTTCATTTATGCAAGTCGAGCGTGACGGCAATATCAATTTGGTTGATCAACAAATTCCGGTTCATCAAACGATGAATCTTTATTCGTTGCGAGTGGGCCTTGAAGTAGCAACAGCCTCGCACTTGCGCGGAATCTTTGAGCCCTTTTTTGATGCCTCCATCATTCCGACCTATGCGCAAGCCTCTTCCTCAAGCTTCAGCGCCGGGATTAATCACCTAGATACCGCTGCGGAAGGCCAGCTCGGTTGTGTCGTCCATTTGCCGACAGTGGCACATTGGTTGACGACGGAAGACTTTGGCCTCCAAGCCGGAGTGATTTCGACTTTAGGTTTATTTGGCACATCTTATTCTGGATATGGTTTTTCTGGCGGATTACGAGTCGCACTCTAAAGGAGATCTGAGCATGAACTTCAAGATTTACCCAGCACTCATCTTGGCAACAGCCCTTTTCACTATCGGCTGTTCGAACGATAAAGACCTGACTGATTATAAGCGCGAAAAGCTCGTCAAAGAACTGGCCGCACTCAATTCAGCTCAAGGTGACTTCACCGGAGTCTTAACCTCGAAACGGACCACGCAGCCTTTGGGCGCGTTTAAGATCAAATGGCGAGTTTCAACAGATGTCATTCCATCGACAGATGAGTCGCGCGATTCATCAAAGCCAGTGCTGATGGCAACGATTGAATTTCTCGGTAGCTCGCACCTTTTGATAAATGCACGAAATGGGTCTTACGATCCGGAAACGGGTTTGTATCAAGGCAATATTGATATTCCAATGGCTGACAAGACGACGAAGACCATTACTCTTAGGGCTTTGATCAACGGCGCACACGCGATTGGCTCTCTTGAAGTCGTCGATTTCACAGATTATGGCGCGACTTTCGATCTTCTTCGTGATGGTGAAAAAATCGATGTCCTTGCGAAAAGCATCAAAACCGGACCTGACTTGCGTTTAACTCAGCTTTATTTCAGCGGTTCAACTCACTTTACCGTTGGCGGCGACAAGCCGGTGAATTTGATTTTACTTGAGCCACCAACCACCTCAGAGGGTGAATTCTACAATTTAATGAGCCCGATCAAAGGCGTTACTGCCACGTTTAATTACGGCAATGGCGCGAAGATGGAATTTCCTGCGGGCTGGGATCAGCGTCTCGGAGTTTTAAATGGCCAAAACACTTTCGGCAGTGGCCAGATTTCAATGAGCTGTGCGCAAGGAGCCAATACATTTGATTGTTCTTTTTCAATCGATTCATATGGTGTCGCCGCCGACACTCATGTGACGGCAACGGCAACTCTTCCACCCGATCCACCTGACGATTCAAGCGGTCGTGATGCGATCCGAAAAGAATTTCCGGGCTATGCCGAATACACGCCCGGCCAATGGTCGCCAATTTCAATCAAACTATCTTATCCAGCACGCACTCGTTTACAAGAAATCACTCTATTGCTAGCTCCGGTTGCCGAAAAACTTCTTGAGGCCACAGTGGTGTTCTCAGCAGAAAATTCGGTTCTGGAAAAATTTAATACGGCAAAATGGGACCTTCGCAATTTGACTCTCGACGGAGAGGAATTGCACACCGTGCCCAGCAATCCGAGTGTGCAAAGTAAGCACACCTTATCGTGCACGGATTTTAAGTTCGATCAACAGGTCGGAGAATTCCATTGTCAATACAGCTCGGAACTCCTTGCCAATCCTATTAACCTCAAGTTTGCACCCTAGGAGTCAATATGAGTCAAATCATGCTTGACGGAAGTTTAGCAGATCAGTTTATGTCGACTATTCCAAGGGCGATGCAATCTATTCGCTCGGAAATGCGCAGCAAACGGTTGCACGATTTAAGTGTGCCCCACTTTCGCATTTTGGCGAAACTATGGCGAGCCCCGGCCAATAATAAAACTCTCGCCGAGCACCTTGGTGTGAGTGTGGCGGCGATGTCTCGTATGGTGGATTCACTTGTCAATCGCGGCCTCATCGCTCGCTCGATGGGCGAAGAAGACCGGCGCGAAGTGAAACTGGAATTGACCCCAGTTGGCCGAGAGTCATTTAGTGAGATTCGCCAAAAGACTAGGCAAAACATTGCGCTTCGTCTCGAACTTCTTTCGGAAATCGAACGCGTACAGCTGAATCAGGGCTTAGAGTTAATTACGAAACTCCTTGAGGGCTAAAACTTTTTATCGTCTCAGTCCATCCTGAAATCAGTTTATCGCGGACTGATCTGACCCCGAAAAAATGGACACTCTTTTTCATGCTGCCAGTGCCAGATTTTCGTACTCAATGGGTGACATATATCCAAGCGCTGAGTGACGTC
>JAYVXN010000361.1:0-4300 GCA_043785085.1 Bdellovibrionales bacterium
GGCGGGTATATGCAAAATACCGCGATCTTTAATTTGCTGGCTGGTGAAAATAACATCGCTAATGGACTGGTGAAAAGAATCACCAATCACCCATTGCAACGCCGGTTGCGGAATGCCCAAATCACCAGCCAAGGCCTTTAAAGCGTCCTGCAATGGCTTCATGAGCAATTCAGACGCGAGGGAAAACAATTTGGCCATGATACTGTCTTTTTGATCAGCTGGGATTGATTGGCCAATACTTTCAAGTTGATCGAGAGTCGCGATGCCCACTGAAAGATCGAGCGCCGGGTTGATCATCAAAGCTTTTTTAAAATTTAAAACCTTCCTGGTGAGATCTTCTTGGAGAAGGAAGCCGACCAGCAAACCACCCCAGGAGTACCCAGCAACCGCATAACCTTGCACTTGAAGCATTTTTTGTTTTTTCAGCTGGGCTGAGACCATCTGCATAAACAGATAATACTCAGGAATGTCTCGGGCCATAAAACCAGGTAAAGTCGACTCACTCACTCCAAGGGTATATGACCATGAAATGGGATTGGGCAAAGTGACCGCATGGTAGCCGAGATGAAAGAGCTCTTCTGCGAGCATTTCCACTTCGCCTGACGTGGCATCTCCGCCGATGCCCGGAATAACAAATACCAACGGCGCTGGCTTTGGCTGCGCATAAAGGCCAATGAAAACATTATTGCGACCTTCAAAGAGCGGCACAGTGGCCCGTTCCGGCCGCGGTACGAGACTGATGATTTGCGGTTGAACAAGTGGATGATCAATGGCAGCGGATAACGTCGCCTTATATGGATCTTTAATCGGAAAAGCATATTCTTGTGAACCAATTGTATGTGCCTGCACGGTTGATAGCGACGCAAAAGTAATGAGGACCGAATAAATGAACTTCAGATGCAATCCCACGTAACACCCCTATTTAAATCAGACTCGCGCTTTATAATACATTCGAAGTGCCAAGTCAATTCAGCCACAGCGGCAAAACTATTTAAATTGAGCGCTCAACGATTCAATGCCTCCGTGGCAAAATCACCCCTACCTTGGGAATTCAGCCCCAAACTAGTGCCGACGCCGCACCATTTTGTCATTTGCTCATTGAGATACCTCGCAATGAGTGCTAAATTCAAACCCTAGTCCCAGCGGCGCAGCGATTTGCCGTTTTGGCTTGGTCTTTGCCGCCAATTCAGCTGGTGATCTCGTTCCTGCACCGCCTCGCCATTCACAAAAACTCAATTAACTCTGTTCAGACTCTGCACATAATGAACTAACCGCTTGATAAGGAAGATTGCCGTTTTTCTAATTCCTCCGTTAAACAAATCGGACAAAGGCAATCTGACAGATCTTTCGGCATTGGCATCAGCAACGGAAGTTCACTGCACCAACAACCTTTATCGATAGCGACTGGGCCGCAACTAAATTCTGTTCGGCAGCGGCTACATGTTTTAGGAGTGGGGGAAATCGGCTTAGTCACAGAGAGGAGTTTATGCCATGCAGATTGCTCGGGTCAATCGCTAGGCTAGGCCTAGGCAGATTTATGTAAATACGTGGTCACCCAGTGATCCAGTTTTTCTGCTAACACAGATTTTTTAATGGGTTTGGCAAGGTAATCGTCCATGCCACTGGCGAGACATCGTTCTTTATCTTCGGTCAAAGCATTGGCAGTTAGAGCAATAATGGGAATATGGCGACCCGAATTTTGCTCATCGCGACGAATCGCAAGCGTCGCTTCAAATCCATCAAGTTCTGGCATTTGGCAATCCATCAACACTAGATCATAGGTACCTTGTGCCACGGCTTCTCGCGCTTCATTGCCGTTAGCAACGGCTTGGGCGGAATACCCCAAACGACTGAGCATCGTTAAAACCAGTAGCTGATTCACAGAGTTATCTTCGGCAACTAGGACCCGTATAGTGCTGCGAAACTTGGGTGATTCTTCGCTCCGAACCGGCTCCGCACTGTGACTGTTCGCCTTCGGCATTTCATTTTCTGCCACGACTTCCAACGGCAGACTGAAGAAAAAATGAGAACCCTTATTGGGCTCACTTTCCACACCAATATCACCACTCATCAATTCCACAAGTCTTTTACAAATCGAAAGTCCCAAACCCGTCCCGCCGTATTTCCTAGCCGTGGAATCATCCGCTTGTGTAAAGGGTTGGAAGAGTCGTTGTTGCTCACTTGCGCTGAGGCCAATTCCGGAGTCCGAAACACTAAAACACACCGATATATATCCACCATTTTTTTTCACCGAACTGGCCCTAATCACAACCGAGCCATTTTTAGAAAATTTAATCGCATTACTCAAAAGATTTAAGAGCACCTGACCAATTCGGCCCGGATCACCTTTAAGAAGCGACGGAATCTCAGGGTCAATTTGGGTCACCACGGAAAGGCCCTTTTCTTCGGCACGCGTCGAAAGCAAGTCAGCCTGTCCTTCGATCAAGGCCTTGACGTTAAAATCGATGTACTCAAGCGCCATCTTGCCTGCCTCGATTTTTGAGAAATCGAGAATATCGTTGATGATCGTTAGCAATCGAGTGCCAGAATCTTGCACGATTTTCACATACTTTCGTTGCTGGTCTTGCAAAGAAGACTCCAGAACCAGCTCAGTCATGCCAATAATGCCATTGAGAGGCGTGCGAATTTCATGGCTCATATTCGCAAGAAATACCGATTTTGCTTGCGCAGCATTCAAGGCCTCTTGTTTAGCCGAGATCAATTCCCGCTCGTTTTGTTTGCGGACGGTAATGTCGGCGATAAAAGCAGTAAAAATAAAACTCGTGTCAAGGGCAACGGGCGTAATGGACAATTGAATTGGAAAAAGCTCGCCATTTCGACGTTTGGCTTCAACTTCAATACTCCGGTTAATAAGCGGCCCTTGCTGTGCCTTGGAAAAATAAGCGAAGCCTTTTTCGTAAATCTCCTGAAACTGCGGCGGCATGATGAGTTCGGACATACGCTGGTTGAGTGCTTCGACTCGTGACCAGCCAAAGATCCGCTCGGCTTGAGGATTCCAATCCTTGATGATCCCTTGGCTGTCCATACTGATGATCGCATCAAAGGCTGAATCAAAGATTCCGCGCAAGCGGGATTCGCTCATACGGATGGAAGCCGCGGCTTTTTGCTCGGCCATGAATTCGAGATTGGCTTGCTCGGAGATCTTTTTGTCTTCAATGTCGGTACAAGTACCGAACCACTTGACGATTTGCCCGGCGGCATCCCGGAGAGCGAGAGCGCGACCTAGATGCCAGCGATAACTTCCGTCTGAAGCTCGCCGAAATCGATATTCGACTTCAAACGGCGCACCCGTTCTTACGGACTGCGACCATGCATTGATGCAAAATTGAAAATCATCGGGATGAAGTGCTTTTTTCCATCCTGACCCCAGCGACTCTTCATGACTGAAATCGGTGTACTCATACCAACGATCATTGTAGTAATCCATCGAACCGTCGGCAGTCGCCGTCCAAATAATTTGCGGAATCGCCTCGGTGACCACTCGAAATTTGGCTTCCTCTTCATTCTTCTTTTGGTCCATCGTGTGCACGACAACTGCGGTGTGTAGAACGAGTACGACGAAGAAGAGCATATTGGCGGTGATATTGATCGCGACGCTGAAATCAGAGTTAAAGAGTCCAGTTTGTTCTCCTGAGATTTGCAGCCAGTGAGACAAGGGCGGGACCAGAATACCCCACAAAAGCATTTTTCGTGAGAGCACGCCACCCGCTGTTTTTGAAGTGATGACTTCCATCCACCCCACCCGCGAGCGCGCAGCCAGAAGTCCAACGCAAACCAAAGTGGCCATCAACGTGGTATGAACCGCCATTTGTGTGTAAAAAGCCAAGCCAAAGCTATAACTGATGCCGAAGAGATAACCGATGAAAGCTTGAAAGGAAATCACCAGCCCCACTAGGCTCAAAGTCTGCGCAAAGCGCGGAAAATTTTTCCACCGATTGAATGATAAGGTTTGCGCCATGCTCACCAGCAAAAAAATCAAGGCCGTAATCGGGGCCAAACGTCCAGGCGGAAAACGGCCGGCGCTATCTAATCGATCAAGAAACAAAAGCTCATCAATTCCAAAATTAAGATCAAAACGATATTCAGCCAGTGTTAAAACAGCGATCAAGGCTGAGATCAGAATAGCAACGGAACCTACAATTTTAGGAAGCATTTTTTTCGAATTTTCATTGAGAAAACAGAGATTCGCTAGGGCCAAGCAAATCATGCCAATTGCTGTATTCGCCTTCATGGTGATGTAGCCAGGCATCACTGATTTAAAACTGGAAATATTGTAATG
>JAYVXN010000362.1:0-13487 GCA_043785085.1 Bdellovibrionales bacterium
TGATTTCACCGGCCGCAGTTTTGGCTTTCAGGCGCGCCGTTTTTGCCGTCGGCACAAGATCCGTCATGTACGAGGGTCGACTCAAAACATAGGCCAGCAAATGCTGATTTGATAAGTCTCGTGCCATTGAGGAATATTTGAGAATCGTGGGCAGTAACGAGAAGGTGGCTAGGCCGTCGATTTCAAGAACTTCATCACCGATTGACAAGCCAGAAAATGATTTTAAATCCTCCTTGATATCGGCAATAATGGCGCGGCCTTCGATGGGCGTCAGCAGAATCGGAATTTTGTAGCGGGCAATTCCTGAAGCCGTGTTTTCAATTTTGAATTGGACGTGGCCATCTTTTAAGGCCGCCGCAAATTGCATGATGTACCCGGCAAATTCTTCATCTGTTTTTGCCAGTATGGCTTTGGCTTTTAAATTTGCCGCCAGAGTTTCAAGTTTAATTCCTAAATTTGCTTCTTTGTACGCATAGGGGCCATAGTAGCTTTTAAACAGGGTCAGGAGCTGATCGAAATCCGAAGTGCGCTCCGCAGTGCTCAGAAGGCGAAGGGCGTTGAGGCGCGTATCAGCAGCAGTTTTTGGGATGGCCTGTGGGGGCTTTTGGCTCTGGCAACCGAGGAGCAAAAAAAAACAGATGGCGGTGAGCGAAGTCGACAGTGATTTCATTTGTTTCCCCTCATTGGCTAGGCTCGGGTGTAACACCTTAATTTGCGCATAGATAGATAAAACTTTGTTGACTCTGCGAGTGAATTGCATCAACCATAACCCCCTATGATGAAACTCAAAAAAGTCCTTAAAAAACTGACGAAATTAGGAACTTCCGCTCCCGCCAAAGCGGCTAAAAAAGCTGCTCCGGCACCGAAAAAGAGCGGCACTTTGCCCAAAAAAGAGGCAAAGAAGAAGTCAGATGAAAAATTGGCCAAAAAGCCTCAGGCTTCCGTTAAAGCGAAGTCCGTAGATAAGAAAAAAGCTACGGCTCCTCCGACAGCGAAAAAAGCAGCTAAGCCTGTGGAGAAACTGGCTGTTGAAAAAGGCAAAAAAGCGGCGCCCGCTGCGGTCAGTACTCCTGGCAAAGCCCAAGCCGCACCCGTTAAGACAGCCGCAGCTAAGGCTAAAGCTTCTGAAAAATCAGCAGAGAAATCAGCAGAGAAATCAGCAGAAAAATTAGCAGAGAAACCGGTTGCTGCCAAGGCCGCTGATAAAGCGACTCCGGTTAAAGCAGAGCCCGTTGAAGATGTCGCACCTGAAAAAGAAGCGAAAGCTGTCAAGGTGCGTAAACCTAAAGATGAATCAGCCGAGGCGCGGGCCGCCATTGCTGAAGTTGAAACCACTTCGGATGAAGAAGTGATTTTAACAGATGCTGAAGGTCGCCGTTACTGCCGCGTTAAAGATTGTGATCAAGCGGCTACGGTCGACGGCTATTGCCGTTATCACTATCTTTTGTTTTGGAAAAAGATCCAGGTTCGAAAGAAAATCCTCACCGAAGGTAAACTCGAGCGCTATATCGAAGAGTTGACGGCTCGGTATCCGGATAAATACTTGGAAATGCTCAAGCGTGATTTGCGCAGCGAAAAAGACTTTTTGGCCGCCATTCAAGAACTTGAAATCGACGAATCAAGTGTGGACTCGGAATATGAAGACGAAGCACAGAACTATCTCGACGAAGTTCGTGGCATGTCGTCTGAAACTCCGACACGCGACGAAGAAGATTATTGAGCTCTCGCAGGCTCCATCGTCGCCGCTGGCTCTATCATAGCGGCGCGGGCGGAGACACCAAGGATCGCCATAGCGGCGAGCTTTCCAGAGAGGCAAGCGCCATTCATATAGCCCGCAAATTTGGGGGCCACATGCTCACCGGCAAACTGCAGTTTGCCATTGAGTTCGGCTTGGCCACCGATGCTGCCAAAGCGCGTGAGCTGGTTGGGGCGAGCCGATGCATAACTGCCGAGATTGAATTTATAATTCGTCCAGTTAAAAACGGCACTGTTTTGATCATAAAGTTTTTCAGTTCCTGGAAATATCTCGGCAATTCCCTTCAGACTTTTGGCAAGGTCCTTGACGCTGACTTGGGCGCCATCTTTACCGCCGAGAAAGGTGGTAAGAATGCCCGCAGAATTGGAACTAAGGGGATCGGGCATTTGCATGCGGCTGGTCTCCCAGACGTTTTGTACAAATTGATTCGTGTAGACCATGCCATTAGAAGGCGGTGGCCCGGATTCAGTGATGGGTTTGTCTCGCCAAATGCGCTGCCGATAGCCTTGCATGATTTTTCCGTTCGTACCGTAAGTCATTTCACGGATGCAGCTCTTTTTTAGTTCATCCAGAGGCAAATTTAAAAGACCATCGATGGTTTGCAAGACCGAAAAAGGCAGAGTGCAAATACTGCGATGAGCGCTGACGTTGAGTTTGGCTCCATTGGCCAAAAACTTAAGGGCCAAACCACTCGAGGTTTCGCTAATGGCCGTCAGCGGACTGTCGGTATGGATGAGGACACCTTGTTTGAGAAGCCAATTTTGCAAGGCTGAAATCAGCGCTTGATTGCCGCCGCGAATTCGCCACGCTTGATCGCTGTCGCCATAGAGTTTAAAGTGAGTCGTGTCTGGACTTAAAGTCGTGAGCAGCAGCAGTGCCGTTTGCGCTCCTGCATCGAGACCGCACTCGCCCACATAGGCAATGCGTAGCATTTCTAAAAACCACGGATCAACTTGATGCCGATAGCGACTGAGATACTGCTCAAGAGTTAAGGCATCAAAGACTTTCGCCCCTTCATCGGTCGCCGCATTGGATGCATCATCCTGAAAGCTCTCGTCAAATATCTGCATCATCTTCACGGCATCGTCATCCGTGCGATAGCGATAGGGAGTTTTATCGCCATTTGCAAAATAGTAAAGATTAGGAGCCAGGCCTTGATCACCTTGAGAGAACGCATCCAAGGGCAGGTCAAAGAAGCGGCACAGGCGAAAGATATCTTCATGATTTGAGTCAACCAGCTCTCCGCCCAACTCACACGACATGCCCTGAGAGTTAAAGCCAGTTTTCGTAAATATTCGGCCACCCAGCCGCGGGCTCGCTTCAAAAATTTCTGAGAGAATGCCAGCTTGAGTTAGGTAGAAAGCCGCTGTGAGGCCTGCAATTCCGCCTCCTAAAATAATTACCGGATCATCGGAGTTTTTAAATTTAACACGGGCCATATTGCTGAAGACGTTTGTAGCTGGTGGATGATGCGCACAGGCACTCAAAATCTGAGTGGCGGGTAGAGCCCATAGTCCGATTTGAGCGGAGTGTTTGAGAAACAGGCGGCGTTCTTTCAATTTTTGCAAGCTGAGCTGGGGATTTTTATTTAAGCCTCTTGCGAGCCTCAAAAGACGCCTCAGCTCCAGCATTAAACCTGATTTACTCATAGCCGTTTCTCCGTTACTCAAAACTTACTTGGAGCCAGAGCAATCATCCAGGACAAAGCAGACAGAGGATTGAATACTAGCCGTTAGGCCAGATGGCTTTTTAGTTCATCAATTAAGCGATCTTTATGTTCCCATATTTCACGAACCCAGTTTTGCATCGATTCGCGAAATACCGAATTGTTCAGATAGTCGCCTTGAAGAAGTTCCTTGGGTATTGGGATTTTTCGAACGCGAATAATGACTTCAGGTAGCTGCCCAAAACACATTTTCATCATCGTCGGGGCACCTTTGGGATAAACCAGAGTGACATCGATCAGTGAATCAAACTGGGTACCCATGGCTTCGAGCACAAAGGCAATACCGCCGGACTTCGGCGATAAAAGGTTTTTAAACGGTGATTTTTGCTTGGCAAACTTGCTTGGGGTTAATCTCGTACCTTCAAGGAAATTTAAAACGCAGATGCGTGAGCCGCGAAATTTTTCGCATGCGGCCTTGGTCGTTTTCAAGTCAGTGCCGCGTTTTTCCGGATGTTTTTCCAGGTACTCACGTGAATAACGTTTCATAAATGGAAAATCTAAGGCCCACCAAATTCCGCCGAGTAAAGGAATATAAGCCAGCTCTTGTTTGACAAAAAAGCGCATAAACGGAATGCGCCGATTCAGGGCATGCTGAAGCATCAAGATATCCACCCAAGACTGGTGATTCGAGCAGACTAAATAGGATTTGTTCTTATCTAGCCCAGTCACTCCCTCAATATCAAAATGAATTTTTTGAAACAGATATAAATTCACGTCGTTACAAGTGACCCAGTTTTCGGCAAATTTGACAATTGGTAGAGTCAAAAGTCGCCGAAACGCTTGATTTGGAATCACGAACTTGAGAAAAATAAGTGGGTAGAGAAAGATGCTCCAGAGGACGACATTTAAAACCAAAAGTATGGCGGTAATTACGCCGCGAATGGGGATAGGAAGAAACGCGAGCACAGAAAACTCCTGATGCAAATATGTGCCCTATTTGACACATCCCTTGACGGCCGGTCAAGGTTTGAAAGGCGGTGGAGCGGTTCGCGGAACAAAGTAAATACTCTGGCTCGAAACCCGACCGTACGGCCGACAGCAGGAAGTCATTGGCATCGGCGTTGCTGATCCGGATTCTATCACCGTTGTGCACACCATTGATCGTGACGGTAAAATTCAAACAACCTACCTCCGAAACCGGCAAATTCCCTCACAAGTTTTTGTTATCAGCGGCGAATTTTATCCGGCCGACGGTGACCCACCGGCTGAGCGAATTCGTCAAGTGGTCGATCTGTTCACTGGGCCCGTTGCTCAATAGTCATAATGACGGCAAGCCGATTGATAAATTGAGGACGGCCCCGTAGTTCTTGATATTGGTCCAGGCCTAGGTCCTTAATCAGAGAAAAACTTAAGTACTGCGTAATTTTTCAGTCTTATTTAATTCTCTTCCTGTTTTCGCCGATGAGTGTCAGTGAGAACTCAAAGTGGAGGACGGGATGTCATTGCATCAAAAATCTGAATTGGACCAATCGGCCCTTCGTGACTTATTCGAACTTGACTCAGAAGGCACGGTCTTTTGTGAGGTCGCCAACGCCTTCATTTTACAACTGCAAAGTCACCTGCCAAAATTAAACGTGGCTCTGACTGACAAGAAAAGCTTTGAGCAAATCGCCGGTTTAGCGCACTTGTTTAAATCTTCAAGTGCCTATATAGGCGCAACGAAGTTCAGTCAGATTTGTCAGCTGCTCGAGGCAGAGGCCAAAGTCAGCGGGCAGAAGGTTTCTGCCCTCATTCAGGAGTTGATGCAGGAAGCGCCAATCATTGAGCGCTTATTGAACGATGAGATTGCCAAATCGAAATTGAAAGCCGGCTAACTGAAAGATTGTTTGAAGTTATGAAACTGTGCGCGTTGATCGTAGATGACCAGCTCGAAAGCATTAAAATAATCAAGGCCATGCTTGAGGCTCAGCGCATTTCTTGTGTCGTGGCCACCAATCTCACTCAAGCAAATGAACTTCTTCATCAATATTTGCCCCACCTTCTCGTTATCGATGTGAGCCTCGGACCAGATGAAAACGGCCTGAATTGGCTCCAAGAAATACGCAAAGGAACCTTAAGGTTTTTACCGGCCGTGATGATCACTTCATCTGCGGCACAGGCTGATGTGCGACGTTCAATTCAGCTCGGCGTCGATGATTATATTATCAAGCCCGCTGATCCGCAGCTTTTAAAGAAAAAGATTTTTGCCCTTCGTAAGCGGCTTCAGGAGCAAACTCAGTCTCCCTATTCATGGACGAGCAAAAATGAAACAAAAACCATGGACTTCACAGTGAATACTCGCATCAATGCCATCAGCGAAACCGGGATGTGTTTGTCGAGTTTTTTGAGCAATCGACAGCCGATCAGTTTTGAAAAATTTCAAAGCGCGATTTTTTCTGAAATTGGCGTCACCCAGCCAAAAAAATTGACGTTTTTAAATTATGAGCGCGAATCCAATATGCAATCCGGATTGCCAATGCGCAATTATTGCCAGTCCAAAGGCTGGACAGAGGCGGATTTTAAAGAGGTGAGACTGTGGATTCGACGCAGTAAACTGAGTCGGAGTTTTTGAGCAAATGAGTGACATTGAAATTCCACAGACATTTTTAATTATTGAAGACTCTCCCGATCAGATTCTGATTTTAAAAGCGTATATTACTAATGAGTTTCCAACTTCAACGATTTTAACAGCCAACAATTTAAAAGACGGCATTGAAATAATCGATAAAACTCCACCGAAGGTTTTAGTATTAGATGTGCATCTAGGTGCCGGCGGTCCAGATGAGCTTTTACTGAAATTTCCCAGCGGAAAACGCGAGTTTTCGGTGTTGGTAGTGACCGGAGATAAGTCTGACGATACTTTAAGTCACATGATGGCATTAGGAGTTGACGACTTGGTTTTAAAGCCAATTGACGAGTTGATCTTTCAATCTAAGCTTCGCTCTCTTGTTAGTGGACGGTATATGTCGCCGCTGAGTTTTCATGGCCGCAAAGAGGGGCTCGGGAACATCACCTTTCCCGCACAGGCTCAAGTAATTTATGTGGATGAGTCGGTCGTCCGCTTTAAAAATAGATTTGCTCTCGTCAAAGGCGCGCGGATTGAAACAGTTTTTGAGGGACATCCGTTAAAAATGACAGTTCGTGGCTTTATCCAAGACCCAAATCTGGATGACCAGTTTGAAATTGAAGCAGAGATTGATGACCTTGAAGATGCCGCTGCCGGTGCGCTTCGCCGGTTCATTTTTCGACTGATGACCCAATCTTAGAAAGGCTAGCTTTTGTCTTCACTCATTGATCGGAGCTCCTGGGAAAAATGGTTCGAGCTCGAACGCGAGGGTCATCCTGGATTTTTTAATGAGCTGATTGAAATTGTATTGGCTTCGGTGTCCGAGCAACTGCTCAAATTGGAAGCGGCGTTTGAGCGGCAGGAAAGCAAAGCCATCTTTCATTATTCGCATAGTTTGAAATCAACGTTTCGGCAAATTGGCGCATTCTCTTTGGCGGATTTTTTAGAAAAAATCGAAATTGAAGCTCGAACCGCTCAGCCGACGTTTGCTCCTGGAGCGGTTTTGCAGGTTCGGCAGCAATCTGATCTGATTTGTGCAGAGCTCGCTTCGGTGTTGAAACAACGAAAGACTTAGTCTGGTGCTAACCGCACATCACGCGTGCAAACGTCGAGATGAGCTCACGCAAAGTTTGGCTTTGTTCCCGACAGCAAAAAATCGAAATCGTATTGAAATTTGCGATCAATTCTTTTTTCAGGGCATGAATTCGCGCCGTCAAATTCAGAGAATCTTCATAACCTAAAATCAAATGCGGATCATCCATGAACAGCGGAAATTTTCGAAGATCACTTTGAATAAGGGACTGAATATCGGAGATAAGCGGTGAGAGATCCATCATAAAAGGCAGCTTTGCAATGAGTGACGGCACAATGCGAAGGTAGATCACTTGCTCAGACTCAATTTGCGGAAGCAGGTGCCCGCCACAAAATTCCGTTCCTTCTAAAAGAGATAAAACCAAAACCGCGTGGCCTTCAGAAATCGTTTGCTTGATTTTCTTTTCAAGAAGGCGGTACTTTTCATTGTGATTAAAGGCAATGGTGAAGTGATTGGCAGCAGACGGCGACACCAAATTGATGTTGAGGCTGTCAATGAGGGCGTCGAGGTCACTTTTTAAATTCGCAATTTGCAAGGGTTTTTGCAAATAGCCGATACTGCCAAGAGCGCCGGCGCGATCACGTGATTCTTGCTGTTCATCGCCGCTCATGCACACAATCGGAATGGCCGCCGTCACCGGATGTTGCTTCAGTTGCCGGAGTACCTCAAAACCATCAATATTGGGCATATGGAGATCAAGAAGAATCAGTTCTGGCTGCTCCTCAATGGTACGGATAATCGCCTGGGCTCCAGAGGTCTCAACAGATATTTCATGTGCGGATTTTAAGACAGATTTTATGACCGAAACTGAGACAAGATCATCGTCGACAAGCAGGACTTTCATCGAGTTTGTCTCCGGGCCAAGCAGACCACCAGCACCAGCGCCGACAAGCAGCTGGATGAAGTCAAAAAATCACTACCGGTTTGCAGATTCCTCATATTTTTTATGGTATCAGACGATCAGACAATGTGGAATTTAGAAAACCGAAACTGACATTACAACCTCGACGCCAGTCCCAGGCTTTCTCGCTTTTCGGCCTGATTTTATCAGCAGCGGCCCTTTTGCTCGCCGTTTTTCAACAAATCGATCAGGTGCAGGCCTTTTCAAACTGGGAGCGATTCTTATTTTGGGTGATGTCGAGTTATTTAGTACTGATTTCACTTCGGGCCGCCGTGCTAATTTTTTTATCCTTTGCCGATCGTTTTTTTGTTCGGCGCTTGGCGCAGTTGCGTGACTATCCATTGGTGTCAGTGATTTTACCCTGCTACAACGAAGAAAAAGTCGTGGAGCAATCGATTCGTTCGGTTCTTGGTCTGGATTACCCGAACTTTGAAGTCCTAGTGGTCGATGATGGCTCAACGGACATGACTCTCATGCATGCGCTCGAGCAAAAAAGTAAATCGCGCGTCCGGGTGATTCATCAAAAAAACCAGGGAAAAGCCCAGGCTCTCAATCGCGGCATTAGCGAGGCCATCGGTGAATATGTGTTGTGTGTCGACGCCGATAGTTTGCTCGCGCCCGATGTCTTACGCCATGGTTTGCGTTATTTCAACGGTGATCAGAAAATGGCCGCTGTCGCCGGCTGCGTGCAGATTGGCAATCAAAATGGCATCCTCACTATGTTTCAACGACTCGAATACATTGTCGGCTTGAATTTTATTAAGTCAGCGCAATCGTTTTTATCCTCGGTTACCATTGTGCCGGGCCCGGTCGGACTGTTTCGCAAAGACGCCGTTCTTGCGATTGGTGGTTACCGTTCTGCGACATTTGCCGAGGATTGTGATTTGACGGTCAGACTTTTGATGAATGGCTACCGCACCGTCTATTGTGCCGAGATGGTGGCGATCACCGAGGCACCAGAGGATTTTGACTCGCTTCTAAAACAAAGATACCGATGGTCACGTGGTACCCTTCAGGCGATAAAGACAAATTCTGAGTGGTTCTTTAGGCCGTTCTCTCATCCGAGAAATTTTCTTATCATGTGTTATCTGCTTTTAGAGACCCTGATTATTCCGTGTGTGAGTTTTCTTTTCGCATTCGTTTTTGTGGAACAGGCATTTTTAGCCAATGGAAATTTGTTTTTAAGTCCCTATTTCCTGCAATTGACTTTGCTCGATATGGTTCTAACAGCGTACAGCGTATTTAGCGAAAAACAAGTTTTGAGTTTGATTGCTTTGGCCGGACTGAATCGCCTGACCTACGGGCTTTCGATGGAAATCGTACGCTTTTTCTCAGTCTTGGATGAATTAATTGGTCTGCCGATGAATTGGAATAAGCTACAGAGAAAAGGGCTATGAATATTCAGCGTCTTCTTAACATCTTGCTGCTGACTTTGAGTCTTTCGACGATGCTGTTGACGTTGGTATCGTATATTCTCTACCGAGTTCGGCAAATTCCAGAATTCAAAACAAAGAGCCAAAATAAAATCAGACTCGAGGGTATTTTCTTTTACCGTTTTTGGCCAGCGGCGACGCTGAAGCCTGTTTTAACCCCCGAACAGTCAGACGAGAAAAAGTTTTTCGGATTCCTTCCAAAAACGACGACGGTGTTTTTTGCTCTGACTTTTTCGATTACGTTTCTCATTCTCTTGGTGCAAAGCTTCGTTGGCCACTCAAGTTCGGCTCTGCATGACTTGACCGCCATCGCTAAGACTCTGCCGGTGGCAACGGAGATGGTCAAGCCGGCCTTCTTAAAAAGCGTAATGAGCCATGAATATAGTTTTCAGGCTTCAGCCTCGGATCAAAATCTCGAGGAATGGCTGTCGCCCAATCAGCAAGCCATTCTAGAAACCTTAAAAAAAGGACTTCTCGGCAAGAAGATTTGTGTGGCCCATACCACAGAAAACGATCAGCTTGATCCCGCCTTTAATTCACGAGTCAGAAATCAATGGATTGGTTTTTTCCTGCGCCAGCAGATTTCTTTTACGCTCGCCAAGAATCTCGATTGCGCGGCAAAAGCTTCTGTGCTCGTACTTCCTGATTTAAAGGTACTCACTGACAAACAGAGAAGGCAGTTGCGCAAGGTCAGTGAAAAAGGTGTCGGCATTATTGCGACCGGCGCCATTGGCACTAAAAATGGATTGCTGAAAGATTCTTCCGACTACTGGTCAGAGGAGATGTTTGGCGTGAGATTCAAGCAAAATTCTGATTCTGAAAGGTTTCGGCCAAGCCTGTTTTTGGGATCAGGACCTATCGAAGGTTTTTTGCCGCCCGGCCTGCTGCTCGAATGGCCGCCATATGAAAATTCGATTCAAGCGAGCTCTGTCTCGGGCATCGCACCAGTGGTAGAGGCGGACTTCAAAGGTGCCGAGATTTCACAAAGTGTGCGGGCCAATTATTTCGCATCCGCACAGTCTCGATCGGTGTGGCTGGCTTTAGATCCCGACGTTGGCCGAACCGATCGTGCCGCCGAGCGCTTTTACCGTGATGTCTTTCTTTTAGCATCGCTCAATTGGAGTGCCCAGGTGCCGTTGCTGAGAGTGGCAAATTGGAAAAACTCTCAACACTCCGCAGTGGCTTTGTCGGTTGATGTGGAAGATCAGTTTAAAAACATTGAAAACCTCATGACGCTTTTTGAGAAGTATAAATTTCCAGCGACGTTGTTTTTAGTTTCAGATCTCGCTCGTGAGAACCCGGGTTTTTTGAAGCTGCTCTCGCCGAATTTTACCATCGCCTCACACTCCGATGATCACTCAGGGTTTTTAGGAGAATCACTCAAACAGCAATTTTCACGAATCCAAGACTCACGCCTCGATCTTGAAGCCCTGACCGCGCGATCCGTGCGGGGCTTTCGGGCGCCCGAGGAAAAATTTGACGGGCTGACCGTCAATGCAGCTGAACAAAATCATTTGGATTTTTTTGCCGGAGATGCGCGCTTTTCTCGCTGGTCACCGGTCTGGATTGCGGATGGTCATCTTCTCTATGCGCCGCGAACTTTAGTTGATGATTTTGCACTCATTCAAAAATTCAAAGACGGTTCAATGGAAGAAATGGCAGCTTTTCTGATTGAGGATCAAAAGCGAGTCGCGGCCGGCGGCGGAATGTTTTTTCTGAATATGCACAGCAACTTTTTTGGTCAATCAAAATATGCTCAAGTTGTTCAACAATTTCTGCAGGCGCTCAATCAACCGGATGTCTGGAAAGTTTCGTATGAAGCCCTTTACGATTGGTGGAAGGCCAGAGATAAAATTCAAACTTCGATCGTGGTCACTGGACCTGGGTCTTATCATATCAAAATCCACAATAATAACACCGTTGATTTGTCTGATTTTGATTTGGTTATTAATCTTGGCTTGAGCAAAGTAGCGCATCTGCAAGTTATTCCAGCCGAATCTGAGAAAGCTGTCTTACGAGAGCCAAGTGCGCAAAACCCAGCCGCAGATAAACTTCATATAGATAAAATCACGGCCGGTGAAACTATTGAATTGGACTTGCGGGAATTTAAGTGAGTTTTGGCAACTAACTGGCGCATTCACGACATGCCCACGTGACCGCCTCCGCGAACGAAGCGGGTCTAAAATGAGTTTTGCAAACTGATCTTTGCGCCGTCATCATTCCAAGTATTCCCATTTTGCGAAGATTGAATACGGGTGTAGGCGAGCTCAATTAAAAGTGCTTCCCGAGTACCATATTGCAATCCGGCCACGGCGTAAAAACTGAGGCCGGGTGAGCTGCCCACTTCATCGATGCGATTCACGTTTAAAGCATATGTACCACTGAAAGCACCTAATAAGGGCACCACGAATTCAAAGCGTGGACCCATCGAAGCGAACTGCGAGGGACTCCAATAGCCTGGCGAAGTGTTCGCATAAGATAGGAGGTCTGCACCGAGACCCATCCATATCCAAGGCACGCCGATCGAAACTCCGTACATGGTTGAGAGGTCAAACTCTCGGCGTTGATTGCCGTCGCTGATCCAGCGGTACGAATTTCGTGACAAAAATCGCCACTTTTCTTGCGGCCGGTATTGCAGATCCAAATAAAGTGATTGGGCCGAGAGAGCCTGAGTCACGCCTCCGGGCTGATAAAGATCCGCGTAAATAAAATCACGATTGGCGACGAGGTTCAAATTGAAGGAATTTAATGCAACCAAGGTCTCGAGGCGTGCAGTCAGAAAATCTGTTTGCTGGGTACTAGTGATATTATTTAAATGGTGGTCGCCCGCGGTGAGTTCTAACCAAGCTCGTTGCGAAAATTTCTCGCTAAATACGGCTTGTGCAGACGTGCCTTGATAGCTGGTGCTGGCGTTGGTGCCGCGACTCCAAGAGACGTTAGCACCCCACCCGGGTCCGGATTCGCTCTCGTTCGAGTACGGCCAAAACATATCAGAGCGGCGACTGCGATAGCGGCCCGTCCAGGTGTTTTGAAAGATCCCATCTGAGGTATTTTGCCAGTCAGAGGAAAACTGAGTTTGCGCCAAGTCTTGAGCGAAGAGTGTTGTACAAAACGAGAGGCCCAATGCGTAAACCACGAGCGATTTAATTTTTATGCATCGGTAGAAAAACAATTTCATAAGTGATCTTAGAGAGCGTGTCATTGGGCTGTCAAGTGACGGCCCCACCTCATAAACAAAGAATGTTGGTCAGTAAAATGCTGTGAAAATCAGCATTGTTGAAAATAGTTGCGATTTTCACAAATCCGGAAAAATAGTGCAAAGCGTACGTTAAGCTCTCTAAATATTTGAAATTATATGCTTAATGCGGAGCGAGCAATGCAAGGCGACACGAATCTGACAGGATCTTGACTTGATACGAGACATTAAAGTACGAATGACAGGGATTTTCAAAGGCAGGGGAATTCTTGTTTTTGAAGAAGTTAATAAATCCAAAAGGGGGAATTATGAAATTTGCAATCATCGCTCTGGCAGTTTTGGGAGCTTCAAGCTCTTACGCTACTGATGTTATTTACTCACCGAACTACACTTGCGCTCAGCTGAAAACTGAAGTTGCAACTCGTGGTATGGTTGGCATTCAGGAGCCTTTCGGTTTCGCAATCTACGCTAGTTCTGCAGCTAACTGCGGTGGCATGAGCGTTGGCCGCGGCGAAGTTTGGGGAACTTCAGATGCACGTGAGTGCAATGTTGGCGTTTCTTGCCAAGAAATTCAAAGTGGCGACGGCAGCGGCGGCGGAATGTAATTTCTGCCCAGCTCGTCGACTAATTTCGTCGACTAATTTCGTCGACTGAGTTTGTCGGCTGATTGATTTTCGGATCAATCAGCCGATCTTTGTTTTAGTTTTAATTCCGACAAAACGGAATTGCATTAGGAACAGTCTAATAATAACTTGGACAGTTGTGCTTGGTCTTTTGACAAAACTCTTCGTTACTCGTCGGCGCCGTAGCTCTGCTACGGCTTCTCCTCGCGCCTCG
>JAYVXN010000363.1:0-4291 GCA_043785085.1 Bdellovibrionales bacterium
CTTGAAAGCCTTGCTCGATCAGCGAGTTTTGTAAGGTAAAACTTGCGGCGTGACCAATATACATATCGTGTTCATAACCATCCACTCCGAGCCGCGCGAAATGAGAATTTTGAATCACGACAGTGTCGACATTCGTGGTGCTTGGTCCGAGAATGCCCTCTTGCCCGTCATGGAAATAACAATTGCGAACCGTTAAATTACCGACGTCCGAGCGAATTCCCGCCCCGTTATTACCATCGGCTGCCGAGACTGCCATGCCGCTGAATTCTAGATTATCAACTGTAAGATCCTGACCATCAGCTACTAAAATGCCCTTTCGTCCGCAGGTCTGATCATGGAGATAGGCCATCTTGCCACCGGTGCCTTGGATCCAAAGATGGGCAACTGAAATCACGGCGCAATCCGTATAACTACCGCCTTGGATTTGAATCAGATCATAATCTTGAGCTTGCTGAATTGCCTGACTCGGTAGTGTGAAGTTACAACCTGAGGCACAAACAGTGACGGTTCGTTTCGGTGTAAACGGTGGCGTGAAATTAGCCGTCGGACCAAGAGGCGGCGGGTTCACTTGTGGTGGGAATACTGTGTTTGCAGAATTTGAGCTTGCCGATTGCAAACCGCTAGCTGCAGTAAATGCGCTTCCGCATCCCATAAAAAACACGCTCAAAAGTAGAATCACGACATTGATTTGAATGGGCAAATCTCTCATGCAATCTAACACTGCAGAGACTGCGCCAAAATGTTTCCAAGGATGGAGCACTCATCTCGGAGGAGGTCCCTCGCCAGATGTCTCAAATGAGACCGTCGTCAATAATCTATTCGCGAGAGCCAGGTAAATGAATTCAATAACTACACAATTCTCGATTCGTCAGTTTCATTGACATGTCTAGGGCACATGCGGAATCGGATTGATCTAAAAATGGGACGAAGGCACCAAATCCCTGTGCCTGCGATGGAAAATGAAACAGTGACTAAGGCATAACGATCAAGTGCCATACTTTGCTATAAGTATCACCTGACGTCTGACCTTCATTGACATCATCGACATAGAGATAAAGGGGTTTGTTATTCATCATGATTTGTGACGTTCCGTCTTTCCGCTGTGTGATGCCGAAAGGTGCTGAGACTTGTGCGTTGGCATCCACCAAAATGGGTGGCCATTCTTGGGCACAACCAGTGTAGCACTGAGAAACTCCTGTAGCGCCGTCGATATCGAAGATGTAGGCTGTTCGGCCAGTTTGATCGGCCAGGATATTACGGCCACCTACCGAGACGACTTTCAATACCGCCGGAATTTCTTGGGCGTGGGCCATGGCTGACATAACCGTAAGAACTAGGAGCGCGAAACGATTTTTCATAGATCCTCCTTTGAAGGATGAAGTGTTCATTTGTGAGACGGTTAAACCATACTTGCGTTGCGGCGCATAGATGTTGATTTAGACAACAGCCGTTGCTAAAATAGCAACAGGAGTTCAAATGGCTCGAGCCTTATCACCAACTCGCCAGCACGCGCATATCTCACTGCATGAGTTTGAAATATTTTTAGAAATCGCCAAGACCCAATCGGTGCGTGAAACCGCGCGCCGCTATGAGCTCGAGGCCGGTCAGGTCTCCCGAATGGTCAAGCGACTCGAAGCCAAGCTCGGGGCGCGCTTATTCGAGCGCACACCCACCGGTGTCAAGTTAACCTCGCAAGGCACACAAACGGTGCGAGCGGCGAATGCAATTTTGCGTGAGGCCGCTGAACTCGGCGCGATTGCCGAAGGAGGCGATCAGGACTCTGCCCGTATCTACGGGCTGGGAGCTTCTTCTTTCTTATGCGCAAAACTGCTCGCGCCCACGGTTGCAACTCTCGCTACAAATGATTTGGCTTTGCGCCTGCGTCTCTTTGAGGTGAACCCCGGTCAGATAATATCGTATGCTCTGAAAGGCGCGTATGATCTCGCCCTCCATATCGGCAATTTGGATTGGCCGCGAAGTTGGATGACCACTGAAATTGGGCAACTGCGCTGGCAACTCTTTGCTCGCAAGAGCACAAGTCTAGCCAAACGCTGTACGAGCCAGCAGGTCAAAAAGTTTCCATTCGTTGTCCCGGTCTATTGGACGAATGAAGGTTTGACTGAGGGAAATGATCAGTGTCCGTTGAAAATGAGTGCGCGCATCCAGGGCATTGCCACATCGACAGCCGAAGCTGCGCTGGGGATTGTCAGGCACAGTGAGCATTTGGCCTTCCTACCAGAAATTCTAGCCCGAGAGGCTGTGCAAAATGGTGAAGTGGTATCGGTTGAGGTGACAGATTGGAAGACCGTCGTGAAACCGCTATTTTTAGCGGTCCGTAGTGATGTGGTTCCGAATCGCCTTTTCGCTGAATTAAGCCTGCTTCTCAAAAAGGAGGCACTAAAAAATGTCAAAGGAAGGTGATCAGTTCGCATTCTTCACCCATCCCTTGCCGATGGCAGCGGTGGCTCTCACCGCACTCAATGATCATTGGTTGAAATATCGATTTCCGGGCTTTTTGACTGGTAAAATCAGTGACTTTAGCGGCGTGTTTTACTTTCCGATTTTTCTGCTGGCTTTGGAAGTTATGCTTTGTCGACTCGAACCACTCAAGCGTTTGCAGAAGTCCATAAGAACTAAGGAGAATTTACTCCTGCTCATACTTTTCACTGATCTTTTAATGGTGATCGTGAAGTTGCACGCGCCGAGTGCGCGCGCCATTGAGCATTTCTTCGCGGCTTATTTTTTTAAAATTCAACTCACTCAGGATCCGACGGACCTCATTGCCTTTGCCGTTAATCCACTCACCTATGTATTTGTGAAGAGGCGCATGAATTAATGACCCGCTAAGAGTGTTTCCGCCAAGCCCCGTAGGTCCGGTTTATACCGACCATAATCTGGGCATGGCTTTTCATTTCCGCCTGCCTTTATTACAATTATTCATGGCAAAAATGAAACACCTCCTTATTCTTGGGGTCCTGATTCTTGGCTTTCACCAGGCAGAAGCGGCCATCACGCCGCTGTCCGTGGGCATTGCCCCACCCGTGCAGTTTCCGACCGAAGAATTCACTGTGACTGGACTTCGTATCAGTGCCCTTTGGGGTCATCACCGTGATCTCTACGGAATAGATGTCGGCGGAATCGGCAATATCACCAATCAAACTTTTACGGGAATGGCTATTTCCGGAATTTTCAACATGACCCACGGAACCACCACCATTCTTGGCCTGCAATTGGCCGGTCTCGCCAATATCAATACGCAAAAAACCACGGTGCTTGGTCTGCAAGTTGCTTTGGGCGTAAATGGCAATGATGCCGCTTCAAGTGTTGCCGGAATGCAAATCGCTTTGGCCAATATCGGGGCTTTCACCAATATTTACGGCGCCCAACTCGGCCTCTACAATTGCGCCCTTGATGTTTATGGACTGCAAATTGGCGTGGTCAATGTGGCCGATTCACTGCACGGAGTACAAATCGGCCTGATCAACTTCAATCACAAAGGCACCATCGGCGTATCCCCTATTATCAATATCGGATTTTAAGTCGAACTTAAGAACACGACCTTAAGAATGGCCCACTTTCAGCCGATAAGTTCACATGAGAATTCTACCGGCCCTTCTCGTTTCATTCGCGCTCGTGCTGATCTACAACGCCTTTTGCTTGGCCTCGTCAACACCGGCACGACGCCGCAAACGGATCATCAAGATCATGCTCACGGCGCGCACTGTACTCAGACCTCGTGCCTGATGTATTACCAAGTGGATACCAGTAATTTTTTGGCCAATCTCTTAGGTGGGACGGTTCCGAGTTTAGACGCCGCCTGCGTTCAGGATTTGAAAGCAAACGGCGGCAAGTGAGCAATTACTTTTTAAAGGGCATCGCACCCAAGAAATCTTTCTTACCCAGATCAACGCCATTATGCCGTAAAATCGCATAAGCGGTCGTGACATGGAAGTAAAGGTTCGGAGTTGCATGCTGGGTGACCACTTCAAAGCCAGAAAGGTGTTGGCCTTCCCAACGAGGTTGAGTGATGCGTTTTTCTGCAGAACCCTGAAAATCTTTTTCTGAAAACGTCGCCAGAAAACCAATCACCTTTTCAATTCGAGCTTTGAGTTCAGGAATAGTTTTTTCATTGTCTTCATGGACAGAAGCGTCTTTGCCCGTCAAGCGCGCCGCACACATTTTGGCTGTGTCGCAAGCAATCTGCACTTGGCGAATCAAATTGAATTGATCAGGAGCCAGGCGTGCATGGAGTAAGACCTCGGCTTCAAATTTTTTCGCTTGCGCGTGGTGC
>JAYVXN010000364.1:0-13461 GCA_043785085.1 Bdellovibrionales bacterium
GCCTTAATTCGTTAATTGGAATTATTGCGAGGCCAGTCGGATCCAATTAACAAAGTCGGGCACGACATCAAGGAGCAATTATGAAAATTAGAGAGCTAATGACCCGCGATATCCAATTGATCTCACAGGATCAATCGATTCAAGAAGCAGCCAAACTCATGCGTGATGCGGATATCGGACTACTGCCGGTTTTCAATGGTAAAAACATCATCGGCACGGTATCTGATCGAGATATCGTTATCCAAGCAGTAGCTTCCGGATTCAATCCGATCAAGACGAAGGTCTCTGACACGATGTCAAAGAATGTCATCACTTGTGACGAACACGATGAGATCGAGAAGGTCGCAAAGCTAATGAAAGACTATCAAATCCGCCGCATCATCGTGGTCGACCGTGCAAAGCACCCAGTTGGAATCGTTTCATTGGGCGACCTAGCCAGAGGTCCTGCCGATCCACTGATTCCGGAATCGATCTTGCGCGAAGTGTCTGGGCCAAGGCACTGAGTTACATTGCTCCGCTGGGAGCAGGGTGATATGACAAAGGGAGATGACTGAAGATTCAAAAATTTTACTCGACCAGGCTCGCAATCGGCTTCTAAATGGAGACGTCATCGCGATGCCGACTGAAACTGTCTATGGACTGGCGGCCTCGATTTCGAGCGAGATCGGCTTGCGCAAAATCTTTAGCCTCAAAGAACGTCCTTTTTTTGACCCGCTCATCGTGCATGTGAGTGGCTTGCGAATGGCGCAGTCTCTGGTCCAAGAATGGACACCGGTTGCCGATTACCTGGCACGCAGTTTTTGGCCAGGCGCTTTGACCCTGGTTTTAAGAAAAGCAGAAAGTGTCAATCCCCTCATCACCTCTGGTCTTGCGACAGTGGCGCTGCGTTTTCCTTCACATCCGATGGCCCAAGCCTTGATCAAGCACACAGGCGTCGCACTAGCTGCTCCGAGTGCCAATAAATTTGGCCGAACCAGTCCCACGACCGCAGCCCATGTTCGCAGTGAGTTTCCGCAAGCAGAGTTGATGATCATTGACGGCGGCCCCTGCCAAATCGGCGTTGAATCGACGGTTTTATCGATCGAAAATGATCAAGTTCAGATTTTACGCCATGGCGGAATCACCGAAGAGGCTTTGCGCGAATCCTTAAGGAAGTTTTCAAAACCAGTCACACTCTCCCATGCCGTGACACCAGCCAGTCCCGGGCACCTTGAACACCATTATATGCCGCAGATTCCGCTCGTGCTGGTGAATTCTTCAACGACTGAATTTTTAAATCAGGTGCAGGCGAAGCTCAATTTGACTCCAAAAAATATTCAAGAATTAAAACTCTCGAATGATCCGCGCCAGGCAGCCCGAGAACTCTACAGTGAAATGCGCAGGCTTTCCGAGCCGCCAGCCGATCTTTCGATTTGTCGGCTTGATGCGGCCCAAACTAGCCAAGAGTGGGCGGCGATTCGAGACCGCCTTAACCGAGCCGCCACTCTCAAGCTTTAGAGATGGGCGGACACCACCGGGCTCGAATTGCTCAGTGGTTGAGTCATGGCACTTAAATTCGCATTGGAAAGCTGCGGGCGAAACGCATCCATTCGCGGAAATTCAAAAGTGATTCGTGTGCCAACTCCCAACCTTGCGTGCACATCAAATCGAGTTCCCCATTTAGCGGCTTCTTCGCGAATTTGCTGGTAAGTTAAATGTGGCTTTTTATTTTGCCCCAGAACTTTTGATCGCTGCAAAAGCTCTTCATTCATACCGCGGCCATTATCTTCTAGAGAAAGATAAACTTCACGAACGCCTAAACGATAGGTCAGACGAATGAGGCCGTGGCCACCGCCGAGAGCATCGACCGCTTGATCTATGAGCTGGTCAAGAAAACCAGCAAATGTCTCTTGAGAAAAAGCCATTATCACCGGAATGGACAATTCATGAGGCCGGCTTAAAACAAAAGTCACGCCCTTCAATGCCGCATACTGAAACTGTTTCTTCTCCATGATTTGTGCGCAGATTTGAAAGACTGAAATCCCTTCAAGTGTTGGATACCTGTGCACAGAATTGCGAATGGCATTGATATCGATATTTAGCATACGAGTTCCCCTTAAATCTCCCGGTATGTTTTTTTGTTCAATTGCGGTTGTCTGAATCGGCTTTTGTAGATTGCGGCGTAATTCACGCATCGCCAAAAGCAAATGCTTTTGGCGCATGCCCAAATGCGAAAGTTGCGCGTGCGTCGATTGCGACGCCACTTTCATCGCCTTGGTCCAAACGATCAGTTGTCCAGCAAGAATCGCTGAGACTGGCCAAAAGGCCAGGCGCACCAGCGCCAGTGCCGAGGGTACGAGCATGCGCTCGGCTTGCCAAACTCCTGAGAGCAGCATGATTGAACCGAGCGGAAGAAAATAGACGAGCCACTCTTCTCGTTCTCCTGCAAAACTCAAAGCCATCGCTAAAAATGCCAGCGAAGCGCCAATCGCGGGATGATTTAAGTTTTCGGTAAAAAACCAAGTGCGTAGGCCTTCATGCACTAAGACCAAGAGAAAAAATAAGCTCAGGGTGAGACGAGGCACGCGACGGCCTCTCAAACTCCACGCCGAGATCAGAAAGGCACTCAAACTCAAAACAAGTCGCGAGATCAACATGATTTCAATCTCAAGTCCACTTTTGAGCTGACCTATTTCAGACATCGACCAAACCACGGTCACCAGGGCTGAAAAGCCCCAGACATAGACCACTCTGAGATCGAGAGATTTACTTTTATTCATATTCCCCACCAGAAAACGTCGCTATTCTTGACTACTAGCATCAATCATACCAACGCCCAATTCGACTTTAGAGGCATCCAGTTGGGTTTTAGGAATCGGGCGCCTGAAGAAAAGAAAGCCCCGTGTATTTCATTCAGGGTCAATCTGTCGGAACATTCGACAGCTCGACTTAGGACGTTCATCCGAAATTAAGAAATCTTTAAGTCCGGAAAAGGTATTTCCGAAAGGAAGGAACTCCTGAAAGAGGAAGGTGAAATGATTCCGGCGATTAAAAAAATCCTGATCATTGATGATGATGTCACCATTTGTAACTATGTCGAAGACCTTCTTTCATTTCGGTTTCAAATTCTAAAGGCTCATGGTTCCGTAGAGGGCTTCAATAAGATCCGGACTGAAACTCCAGCACTGATTATCTTAGATCTTAAACTCACGCAAAGCAGTGGCCTTGATATTTGTAAAACTCTTCGCGAAACTCCTGAGACAAAACACCTCCCCGTTCTTATTTATTCAGGGACAGAAGATCCGGAACAATTAACGATGGCTTTTGACCTTGGGGCTGATGACTTCATTCATAAATCGACAAGACCGCGCGAATTCGTGGCACGCATTCTCTCAAAAATTCGCCGCTTTGAGGAACACACCGATGAGCCCGAATCAATCACCTGCGGAAACCTGGTAATGAATCCGAAAAAGCTCGAAGCGACCGTCAATGGCACGGCGATGGCTCTGAGTGTTCTTGAATTTAATTTGCTGCGCTTTTTTGTCGAAAACAAAGATGCCGTCGTTTCGCGCGAGCAGATTTTGCGCGAAGTCTGGAAGGATGCTTTAGTTTCTAACCGTACGATTGACACTCATATGGTTTATTTGCGGAAAAAACTTGAAGGTTTTTCCCATACTCTCGCAACCATCTATGGTGCTGGCTATATTCTGAAAGAATCCGCTGAGCAAAAAGCCGCGAGCTAATTGGGCTGACTTTGATGAAATTGCCTAAAGTCGACAATCAAAGTCCCGGATTCATCTCGACTTAAAATATCATTAAAGCGATAATTCCATTTGATTTCATCAAGAACGTACGAATGGCGCGTCATCACCGACTGCGAAAACGTGTCGTCAATTCCATTAAAAGTCACAATCAGCTCTATTTCCCGCTCCCGTAATTGCTCTTGTGTCGGCCCAACCAGAGGGCTCTTTTCGTCTAATGGGTGCAAAGCCGTCCAAGTGGCCGCAAAGATCGGTGTGCGACTTCGTAGCAAGGCCATATCTTTAAAAGTGCGAATCGTTTCGCCTTCAAGCGTGGTTTCGACTGAATTAAATGTCAGCGAAAGATTGGCCTCGAGAATCTGATTGCGGCGCTCATTCACCATGCGAAACATGAGATAGGGGGCGCCGTTTCGCTTGGTCACGACTGCATGATTTGAAAAAATCACTTTCGCGGTTGGGCGGGAGAGCTTAGCAAAAATCAATCCGGCTGCGATGGCAAAGGCTAAGAGACCGAAAAATGCTTCGACCGTTGCCAATAAATTGCCGATGGTGCCGACCGGATGCATATAACCATAGCCAACCGTTGCCATGGTCTGGACACTGAAGAAAAACACATCCATGAAAGAATTCGCATTTTCGATTGGATTGCCGCAGACCCAATAGAGAAGCGCAAAGAAGAGATTGCTGATCATAATCAATCCAACCACCATTAAAATGGTCAGATGATTGGGCATATTTAAAATTCGGTGAAAATAATCAGTCCCAAAGCTGCGGTCAAACCCCAGGCGTCTCACCTGAGGCCGACCGGACCGAGCGACAATACGTCGAGCGTTATTCTTCATTTTCCTGGCTGTGGAGTGGTACGTAAATAAGGTTTAATGACCTTATAGCCTTTCGGAAAGAGACGCTTCATTTCGTTTTCATCCTGCATGCTGGGCACGATAATGACATCTTGGCCATGTTTCCAGTCAGCGGGAGTGGCAACTTTGTACTGATCCGTCAATTGCAGTGAATCGATGGTACGCAATAATTCCTGAAAGTTACGGCCGGTGCTTGCCGGGTAGGTTAATATGAGTCGAACTTTTTTGTTCGGGTCGATGACGAAGACCGAACGCACAGTCAAGGTGTCACTCCAGTTGGGATGAATCATATCAAACAACTGTGCGACCTTATGGTCCGCATCAGCCAAGAGCGGAAAATTCATTTTGCAACTTTGTGTTTCTTCAATGTCCTTGACCCAGTTTTTATGATCACTGAGAGGATCGACGCTGAGACCCATCACCTTGACATTACGCTTATCAAATTCTGGTTTCAATTTCGCGACCGCACCCAACTCAGTGGTGCAAACGGGAGTAAAATCTTTTGGATGCGAAAATAAAACCACCCAGCTTTGTCCCGCCCATTTGTGAAAATCAATCATTCCCTCAGTTGACTCTTGTTGAAAATTCGGAGCCGTATCACCAATTCGAACTGCCATTTTTTTCTCCTTGTTTGAAAACAATCTTCAAAAGCGTAACAGCGATTTTCGAGAGTGCAAGCGTTTAGAGAGTTTCGGACGTTCAATATATGGGACCCAGGACCAAGCGTGGATCAGGATAGATTTTTAACGCCTCTTGTAAATTAGCTTCATTGACAGCTCCTGGCAAATCTGGTCCAGTCGGCCGGACCAGGCTAAGCTGAAAGTGCACATGCGGATTCCAGCCGCCATTTTCATTTTTGTCACCCAGCCAAGCGATGACCTCACCTTTTGCGAAAGACTGCCCCGGAGACTTATCCTGCAAAGACGCGGCGGAAAGGTGCCCGAACAAAGCATACAAAATCTGATCATTAAGTTCATGCTCTGTGACAAGCGTATAGCCGTAATCACCTGGTGCTGAATTATACCCGAGATGCAATATCCGGCCGGCAAAAAACGCGTGGACCGGCTCACCTAAAGGTCCTGCTAAATCTATTCCGACATGAATGTCGCGACGGTTAGCAAAAAGTTCGGACATGTACATCCCTTTGCGTCGCTCATTGTATTTGCCAACGCCGTAGGGACTTGACCTCTGCCGATTCTCATCATAGCCGGCCGTGAAGTCATAGACTTCGTAATCTTGTGGCAATTGAATGACAGGATGAAATTGAAATTTTGCAAAATCTAGCATGGCGCCGAGAATAGAGTAATTGCCTCTCTCCGACAACGATAAAATCTTAGGCACAACCGGACTCAATTCATCTCGGTGTACATGTCATTCTTTTGCTTGCGCAAAGCCAGTTTTTCCGGCTTATTTAGATAAATTCTTAACTCATTTTGTGCGTAACACAACTGACGGCCTCTTTCGGAGAGACGAGCCATGAAACATTTTTTAATTCTTTTGATTTTTGTTCTCTCAATTCCAATATGCCTTTATCGGTCAGGCCGAAGACTTTGCCGAACTTGGCGCGAACATGGTGGTCGCGATGGGCGCGGGGATGATTTTTATCTTTCTGGTGCTCTCAAGCTTGTATGAATCTTTTGTGACACCGTTTACGATCATGCTCGCCTTACCGCTGGCCATTTGCGGCTCGTTTGTGGCGCTGTTTTTAGCGCATGAGTCGCTCAATATTTTCTCTATGATCGGCATTGTGATGTTGATGGGTGTTGCCACCAAAAACTCAATTCTTCTCGTCGACTATGCTCACCAAGCTCTCGAAGCAGGGCTTTCGCGAGAGCAAGCGATTTTGCAAGCAGGTAAAACAAGATTGCGGCCGATTCTCATGACCACGATGGCGTTAATTGCCGGAACAATTCCGATTGCGCTTGGCCTGAACGAGGCCTCACGGCAACGCACGAGCATGGGTGTCGCGATCATTGGTGGATTGATCAGTTCCACGGTTTTGACACTGGTGGTGGTCCCAGCGGCTTACTCCTACGTTGATCGCTTTCGCCTCTGGAGCCAGGGGCTGCTCAAGCGCATCTTTATGTCGAGTGAAGCGACCCATGCAGCAGACGTCGCCAAGACTGAGGAGAAAAAACTGCCAACGCCGATGGTTCATTAAACTCAATGTGCGGGTGGCACCCCGGTTCGCGCAGCTCCCTGCCCACCAGAGCATCGAAAAACAAGTCGCCAACCTGCCCCCCGCCTCAATTTGAGACAAAACCCGGCTAAAGCCAAGACCGCCTTTTGTCGATAAAGAGGGGTGAGGAAAACTTCCTCCAGAGGAGTAAATTAAAATGGCGACTAAACTCAAACACCAACAGACTGAAAACAACGTTGCACAAATGCCGAGCCGTTGCACGGCTCCTGACTGCACTAAAAAAGCCGATCGCTTGAACTTCTGCCCTGAACACTATGACTGGTTCAAATTCGGCTTATTGACCAAAGAAGGGCAAAAACCTTCTGACTTCGACAAGAAGTTCATGGCTTGGCAAAAGAGAAAAGCCGCTTAATCCCGGCGCTGACCGATACATTTATTAAACTGATTTAATTTCGAACAAAAATCGTTTTACGGTCCAAGTCTTTGGGCCGTGACGATTCAGCGAGTTTCAGCGGATCTTCGCCCAAGCCGAAGTAAAGGTTTCGCCCTTCAACCGCATAAATATCAAATACCTCTCGCGGTACACGATTCCAGCAATTGAGTTGCCCACTTAAAGAGGCCACATCACGCGTGTCCCCATCTCGCCAAGCGGTAGAACCGCAAAACTGCAGCGTGTTCAAATAATCCACGCCGTCCTTGGTGAGCGGCTGCACGACCACTGTCCGGTACAATAAGTCAATGGCGTTACCAGTTCCGAGAGAGAATGAACCCGTTTCGGTCACCGCAACATCCCGACTCTGGCAATTCGGGAGCGTATGAAAAAACGTCACCTTAGTGAATTCATTACCGCTGAATTGCTCATGAAAACCGCGCGAAACGCCAAATATTCCGCCAACGACGCAATTCGAATCCCAATTTTCATCAATTTGATAAAGTCGCAAAATAGATGTCCCTGTCGCTGCCGCAGGCTGCGAAGAGCCTTGACAGCCACAAAGGGCGAACGAAACCACAAGAAAAAACCATTGGTCATGAAAACGTCGTCGACGATTGCCGTGATTGACCAGAATTTCTTTGCTAATTTCAGCCCCCCTGCCCGATCTAATTTAATCCGCCGGAACCAAACGGATATGGCGCCAGCGCTCAATTTGCGCAATCACTGTTTCTTTCAAACAATCAATTGTCTTTCTCGGATCAGACTCGACGGCCTGCGCGAAAAAAGTCCCGGCGATTGATGAAATGCGAAGGATTCCCTCAAAGCCAGAACTCATTTTCGTCAGACTCATGCGAGAGCTCGCATCGCTGGGTGCCGCACCAACTACTTGTTCGAGAATTTCTTTTACGAATGTCTTGATTTCTCGTGAAGGCTCAAAGCCATTGAATTCCAAGCGTCCGACTAAATTCTCCATCATTTACCTCCGTCTATCCCCAAAAGTATAGCTGAGGTCGCATTGCACGTTGATGTAGAAAGCTTTTAGAATTCGACACAAATTTACGTCATGCACTAAAAGCTTATTCCCATTGGAATAACCAGGCTCCTGCAAACAGACACACTGCTCCTAAGACTGCGAGATAAAGCACATGGGGCAGCTGAGTCATTAAGCTGGCTCCATCAATCATGATCGCGCGCGAGGCTGAAATGATATGTGTCAATGGAAAGAGCCAAGCGGCCTTTTGCAAAATCGGATGCAAACCTTCCAATGAAAACCAAACGCCCGATAAAAACATCATGGGCCAAGTCAACAGATTAAGCAGGCCATCCGCCAACTCTTCGCTGTGCACGCGTGAGGCAATTAAAAGCCCCATAGAGACCATTAAAAACCACCGCGATTTTTTCTGAGACATCATCAACTAAATCAGGCCAGTCAACACGCCGCACTGAAGGCCGTTGCCTCATTGCGAGCCACTTCTCAGGGGGGCCAGCGAGCAAATACGAAAATTAATCTCAAAGTTCCGGCCGCATGAGCCGATAAGTTTTGGTATGACAGCAGCCCGATCGACACCCCTGATGAATGAATTTAAGCCGCGTTTGGAAGAGTTTCGCAAGCAGGCCAATCACGTCATTCTCGATAAAGAACGCGAGATGGAATTAACTCTGTGCTGTTTACTCGCCAACGGTCATCTTCTCATCGAAGATATTCCCGGTGTCGGCAAAACGACCTTAGTTAAAACACTCGCAAGCCTGATCGATTTGAAATCGTCGCGGGTGCAATTTACCAACGATATTTTGCCGGCTGATATTTTAGGAAGCTCGGTCTTTGACCCCGACCGTAAAGGATTTATTTTTCATCCTGGTCCGATCTTTGCGCAACTCATTCTGGCGGATGAGCTCAATCGAGCCACCCCCAAAACTCAAAGCGCTTGCTTGCAGGCTATGGAAGAAAGAAAAGTCAGCATCGATGGCATGACCCATATCTTGCCTGAGCCGTTTTTCCTTATTGCCACACAAAATCCGCGTCAGCAGATCGGTACGTTTTCTTTACCTGAATCTCAGCTCGATCGTTTTCTCATGCGCATCGAGCTGGGCTATCCGAGCCGCCAAGCCGAGAGAGACCTCCTTCTCGGTCTTGATCGTCAAAAAATTTTAGACGGTCTCAAACCGGTCTTCTCACCGCAAGAATTAAAGCAAATGCAAATCGCTGTTCGCGAGGTGCACGCCTCCGACGCCATCATCAATTACATCCAGGATTTGGTTGAGCAAACCAGAGAACGCGTCACCAATGGCCGCGGACTCTCGCCCCGTGGCGCACTTTGCCTTTTGCACGCGGCTCAGGCGTGGGCATTTTTACAAGGTCGCTCCATGATTATTCCTGAAGATGTCCAAGCTGTCGCCGTCGTGGTGATGAGTCACCGTCTGAATCCGGTCGAGGACCTCTCAGGAGAAACCGGAAAAAATCTGGCCGAAGATATCGTAGCTAAGGTTCGGGTGGATTGAAAATGAAAAAACAAAAGATCTATATCATTCCGACGAAATTTGGAATGATCTACATCGTTTGTATCGTCGTGATTCTCCTAGTAGGCGCCGCCTATGCAAATAATTTGGTTAACTTGCTCGCATTTTTTATGCTCTCCATCGCATTTATCGGCATGGTGCAAACGCATAACAATTTGAAATTCGTGCGTGTGCAATTGTGCCACGTCGATCCGGGCTTTGCCGGTACGCAAATCATTCTGCACACGGTGCTTGAAAATCATGCCAATGATCCCCGCTTCGGCATTGATTCGAGAATTAAGGAGCTCAAACTCAGTCATGATTATGAAAATATTTTGCCCTTGCCAGGCCATGCCACACTGAAACTCAAAGGAGCTTACACCGTTGAAAAACGTGGCCAGTACCGCTTGAAGCGGGTGAAGATTTCGACCGTTTATCCGCTGGGCTTGTTTTATGCTTGGAATTGGCTGCCGATCGATGCTGGATATTTTGTCTATCCAAAAATTGACGGAGTGCTACCGTTGCCGCCACCCAAAATTGAACTCACTGAGAGCTCGCGGGCAAGGAGTATGGGAGGCGATGACTTTAGTGGGCATCGTAAATATCAAGGGGGCGATTCCAGCCGACATATTGATTGGAAGGCCTACGCGCGCGGCCGCCCATTGATGATCAAAGAATTCAAGGAAGGTGCTCCGCATGCTCTCCTACTGGATTGGCATTCGCTGTCAATGGCCGACCCTGAAAAAAAACTTTCGCAACTTGCCATGTGGATTGACCTCGCTCGTCAGCGGCAAATCCCCTATGCCCTGCAACTCCCCGGAATTTTTATCCCGCCGAGCCTCGGTCCCCACCATGATCAGGTCTGTCTAGAAAAACTGGCGATTTACGGAATCGAGGGCGGAGAAAAACATGATCACCAAACCGCTTGATAAAAACACCACGGCCCTGCTCATTTGCCTGGTGGGCTTTAATCTGATTGCGCACACAGCTTCAATTCCAATTTGGCTCACGGCATTTTCCGGAATCTTCATCGTGTGGCGCGCCTATTATCTTTACAAAGGCTGGGCTCTGCCGTCTCGATTGATCACCGGCGCCTTAGCCTTAACCGGTGTCGCCTTGATTTTTGCGGAATACAAAACTTTACTCGGCCTGGAACCCGCGACGGCCATCTTGGCTTACGTCGCCGCTTTAAAACTTCTTGAAACCATGTCCTATCGCGATACCATGCTGGTTCTATTTAATTGCTACTTTCTTTTAATGGCGCATCTCTTAGGCTCGCAATCGCTTTTATCGACCATCTATATGGGACTTGATCTACTTTTAATCACAGCCATTATCTTCCATCTGCATAAACGCGACCGAAGAACCTCTGTGCGATCCTTTCGCCCAGCTATGAAAATGTTGTTTTTGGCGCTGCCGGTTTGGATGCTTTTGTTTGTCGCCTTTCCGCGCTTTTCAACTGAGCTATTTCGTATCACTAAAGAAAATGCGCCGAGCACTGGGTTTTCAGACAATCTCGCCCCTGGCCAGGTGGAACAGCTGGTGAATTCAGATGAACCGGTTTTTCGCGTGCGCTTTATCAAGGGAGAGGCACCAAACAATTTAGATTTGTATTGGCGCGGGGCCGTGTTAACGATCGCTGAAGATGGCTTGCGCTGGTCGAAACGACCCGACTTTGGGGGCAGCCGCCTGCAGAAAGACGACAGTGCCACAATCGATCAAGAAATTACTTTAGAACCCCTGCATCAAAAATGGCTCTTTGCTCTCGATGTGCCGGCAGGCATTCAGTTTCAGGAAGATGGCTACAATCGTCTCTTACGCGACCGCGGCGATGCTTTTTTTGAAACCAAAGAGAATATACACTCGCGGCTACTTTATACAGCCAGTTCACGTTTGCATTTTCGAACAAATCTCAGTGAGTCTGAACGGGCTATGAACTTACAAGTCCCGAAGACTCTCTCTCCATTGGTTTTAGCACTGGCTGAACGCTTGAGGCAAAACACTGCAAACGAGCTCGAACTCTCACGCCATGTTTTGGATTTTTACGCACGCGAAAATTTCCGCTACACCAAACTTCCAGGACTGCAACGCGGTGATTTAGATGAATTTCTCTTTGAGAAAAAACGGGGCTTTTGTGAACACTATGCCGCTTCTTACGCTATTTTAATGCGCCTGATGAAGGTGCCAGCCCGAGTCGTAATCGGATTTCAAGGTGGCCTACCCAATGAATTCGGCAGCTATTTACTGGTGCGAAGTCTTGAGGCACATGCGTGGGCTGAAATCTTTGTTGAGGCCGAGCACCGCTGGATTCGGGTTGATCCCACTGCGACCATTGCGCCGTTACGACTGACTTTGGGCGGAGACTATAATCGCATCGATCCGACTTCACTTGCCGGCATCACCTCCAAAGAGGAGCTGCATCGTCTACTCGACGGAGCCGGATGGTTTCATTTTCAACTCCGCATCAATTCTTTTTTGGACTCCGTTACTACCAGCTGGAATAGCTTCATGCTGAAATATGACTATGATTTTCAAATTTCACTTCTTGAACGACTCGGTTTAGAAAAAGGTGGGCGCCTGATTTTATTTATTTGGATCGCTGTGGGCGCCGTGATTTTTTTCATTGGCTTGCAATGGAGCTTAAGGCGCAAGGCGCTGCGCGAGGACCCGATCTTACAATACTATCATGTTTTCTGCCGAAAATTTGAGAGTGCCGGACTCAGTCGCCGTGCCACGGAAGGACCGGTTGATTTTTCCAACCGCTTGATCTCGGCGCTCCCTGGACAGGCGCAAGAAATTAAAAACGTCTTCGGAGAGTTTTTAAGTCTTCGCTACCAGAACTTGAACGCCAAAGAAAGCAAAGCCCATCTCAAGGATTTCAAAAACCTGGTGCGAAACTTTAAAGCGCGGCGATTTCGCACATAAGCGCCTCTTTGCGGCTACCCAGCTCAAGCCATTTAACTTCGAGTTCATCAGAATCTTTTTGCAGGAGGCCCTGCTCTTTGGCGCATTGATTGGCCTCAAGGCCATTTAAGGTCAAGAGTCGCTCACCGAGTTCCGTGATTTTTTTTAAATTCGTCTCAAGGTCGGCCTCGATTCGCAGCAATTCTTTTTCTAAAAGCTTGAACTCACGCTCTAGAGATTTTTTCTTTTCTTTGTAATTGAACTTGTTTTCAGATTTACCGGCCCCTGATCCCGAATCGATCTGTGAAATTTCGATCTCCGCGCGATTTGAGAGGGCCCCTTTTTCGACACTCCAAACGTATTCATCATAATTTCCCGGATAGAGTTCAACTTTTCCTGAGCGGATTTCCAAAATTTTGGTCGCGGTTCGTCGCACAAAACCGCGATCGTGACTGACGATGATGACCGTACCTTTGTAATTTGCCAGCGCCTGGGTGAGAGCCTCGACCGTATGAAAATCTAAATGGTTCGTTGGCTCATCTAAGAGTAAACATGAAGCTCTCTTTAGGAGCATCTGTCCAAGCGCCACCCGTGACTTTTCTCCTCCAGAAAGAAGGCGCACTTTTTTCAACGTGTCGTCACCAGAAAACAAGAGGCTACCGGCCAAATCTAAGATCTGCTGGCGAGCGGTATCCGGATGCGCAAGTCGGCTCATGGCCTCAATCACGGTATCATCTGGGTCCAGGCGCTCAGACACATGCTGGGCGAAATAGGCAATCTCCGCTTGATACCCGAGCGTGCGTTCGCCTTTGAGCGGCGCTAGTTCTCCAGCCAGGCCTTTTAAAAATGTGGTTTTGCCAGCACCGTTCATGCCGACGACACCGATAT
>JAYVXN010000365.1:0-4278 GCA_043785085.1 Bdellovibrionales bacterium
AAGTTGGCGGGCCAAGTCAGCCCATCCATTTAAACCCAAACCGCTGATCCCGAAGGGATTAGCGGTTTAGGTTTTTTGTATGCGCTTGAGAGGCTGGAATCAAGCCCAGCAAAGAAAGTCAAAATATCAAGTAAAATCAAAGAGATAAAATTTCTTGTCACAAATGGCCGTCTCACTTCGTATTATAGGGGTATGACAACTATCCGTATTGTTCTTTTTCTCTTGCCGCTGCTTATTCCAGCCTCGGTTTTTGCCGCCGATCAGCTCTCTTATGAGGGTTTCCTGAAAGCGGCGCTGGAGCAGAACCTGGGACTTAAAATGGAGTCGGCCAAGTCCGAGGCCACGCACTCAAACGCGAAAGCTCTTAATATTCCGCCGTCCATGGTTGGCTATATGAGGATGACCGATCAAAGCGGAAGCTCCGCAAATGGTATCGAGGTCACTCAAACCATTCCTTTTCCCGGCAAAATTTCTCACGATCACTCGGCTCGAAAATACGAGGAGCAAGCGCAAGACGAAATTCGAAAAGGGGCAGAATCTGAAATTCGGGCGAGGGCCAAGGTTATCTATTTCAACCTTTGGGCAAGTGCCGAGCGAAGGGCCGCCCTCAAGGTAAAAAAGAGTGTCATCGAAGATCATATTCGCCTTTCCCGTGCAGGGGTTAGGTCCGATAGTTTCTTGAGAATTCATCTTCTCAAAGCAGAATCCGACCTCGATCTTTTAGAAAATGATCTCATCGCCGCCGATCAAGACGTTATCGAGAAGGAGGCGCAAGCCGCCGAATTTTTGAATGTCGATGCGGCGACTTTTCATCCCACCTTAAAGGAGCCTCCCGCGACGCAATTGCCGGGAGAAAAGTCATTGGCCTTTTCGCACCAGCTCGAAGCGGCGCGGTTGACCTTAGAAAGTTTCAAGGAACGCGAAAGCCTTGCTAAGTCCAGTTGGTTTCCTGACCTCTACCTTCGCTATAAAGAAATCGGACAAACTCAGCTTATGCCGGAAACTTCGGAAGTCATGATCGGCGTCAGCTTGCCTTTTATATTCCCATGGGATGCCTCTGCGAGTGCCGGAAAGGCATCTGCCCAACGTGCTCAATCTGAATTTGAGTTCGAGCAGGAAACGCGGAAAATCGACACTGAGCAAAGCGTTCTAATTAAGAAAGCAACGTCGCTCAAAAAGCAGCTCGATAACATCACTCAAAAACTTCTCCCGCGCGCAGAAAAGCGTATGAAGCTCGTTCATAACCTTGCCCCTCGGGACATGGAAACACTTCAAGATCATCGCGAAACGATGGAAGCCTTTCCCGACTTGAAAATCAAAGCTCTCGACCTTCGCTCTCAATATGAGTCTGTGGTCGCACAACTTCTGAAATACGACCGAGGTACACCATGAAAAAAACTTGGATCGCTATTATTACAACACTTGCCATCGTTGGTTTTTGGGCCGCGAAGAAAGTCTCAAAAAAAGAGATCGTAAAAGACAAAAGTTCCATTGTGAAAATGGCCGGGAAAACTTATTGGACCTGTCCCATGCACCCTCAGATTCATGCCGACCATTCGGGAGAATGCCCGATTTGTCACATGAAACTCATGCAAGTGAAGGCTCAGCAGGCGCAAGTCTCTGAACAAAATCAAGGCGAGAAGCGGATGCCCGCTCAACCAACGAATGAACAGTTTGTGCTTCTTGGTGTGCAGAGAACTGAAGTCGAAAAAATGGACTTGAAGTTGAAAATTCCGGTTTCAGGGCGGTTCATTTCTTCATCGTCAGTTGCCTTCCAAATTTACGAGAGCGATCTTCGATACATAAAGCCGGGACTCAACTTTCACGGCGCGAGCAGCTTCTATCCTGAAGATGAAGTGAACGGCGTCATCTCCTCAGTCGATTCCATTGTTGATCCAACTAGCCGCACAGTGAGAGTCGTGGGTTCTATTCGAAAAGGTCCACGCGGTACGCTCTCGGAAACAGGATTTCGTGGAGACATTGAAATGGAGCTAAAGGACCGGGTTGCGATTCCTGAAAGTTCCGTCGTACATACTGGCGCAAGCGATCTTGTTTATGTTTTTGGGGATGGCAACCAGCTTAAGCCCACCTCCGTAAAGCTCGGCTTAAAGACCGAAGGTTTCTACGATGTACTTGA
This sequence comes from Bdellovibrionales bacterium, assembly GCA_043785085.1. GTDB lineage: Bacteria > Bdellovibrionota > Bdellovibrionia > Bdellovibrionales > JAMPXM01 > JAYVXN01. Next base: position 2,138 of record JAYVXN010000365.1, read on the forward strand.
CGGAGTTAAGCCCGGCCAAACCATTAGCTCGGGCCCGAATTTTCTCCTCGACTCTGAAAGTAAGATTAGGGCGTCGGCATTGCCCACGGAAGGCAGCGAGTCCACAAAGCCTTCAACTCCCTCTTGTCCCCAAGGACAGCACTGGGATACTCCGATGACTATGTGTATGCCGGGTAAGGGCTAAACCATGATTGCCAAAATCATTACGTTCTCGGCCCATAACCGTTTTCTTGTTCTCTCCTTTATCTTCGTGCTCAGCATGGTTGGCGTCTACTCCGTGAAACACATTCCACTCGACGCCATCCCTGATCTCTCCGATACCCAAGTTATCATTTACTCCAAGTGGGATCGCTCGCCCGACATTATGGAGAATCAAGTCACTTACCCCGTTGTCTCGGCCATGCTTGGTGCACCGAAAGTAAAGTCGGTGCGTGGATTCTCGGACTACGGATTTTCTTATGTGTATGTCATTTTTGAAGACGGCGTGGACCTCTATTGGGCAAGAAGCCGAGTGCTCGAAAGCATGAACCGAATCGCCTCGCAAATTCCAAGCGGCGTCAAAACCGAAATTGGCCCAGACGCCACAAGCGTTGGCTGGATTTACCAATACGTCCTAAAAGACGAGTCCGGGCGTTTTAACTCGGCGGATTTAAGGTCCATGCAGGATTGGCTACTTCGCTTTCAATTGCAGAGTGTACCTGGCGTCGCCGAAGTTGCGGCGGTCGGAGGTTTCGTCAAGCAATACCAAGTGAAAGTCGATCCCACGAAGCTCGCACTCTTTCAGGTTTCCATGAGTCAAGTGATGGAGGCCGTTAAAAACTCGAATCAAGAAAGCGGTGGTCGCACCATTGAATTTTCCGGCACGGAAGCGATGGTGAGAAGCCGCGCACTCGTGGACAAAGTGGAAGATGTGGAGGACGCAGTCGTCGCCTACAATCCCAGGAGCCGCGCTCCTATTATTGTAAAACAACTTGCTACAGTTTCCGTTGGTCCTGAGATGCGCCGAGGGATTACCGACTTTGCTGGCATGGGCGATACGGTCGGCGGAATCATCGTCATGCGCCAAGGCGAAGACGTTCCCGCTGTCATTGGTCGAGTGAAAGAGAAAATTAAGGACATTCAGAAAAGTCTTCCTGAAGGGGTCAAGATCGTGTCGGTCTACGACAGGTCCGATCTCATCGAGCGCGCAATGGAAACCTTGAAGGGAACGCTCTTTGAAGAACTCATTATTGTAAGTCTCATCGTTCTACTCTTTCTTTGGCACACGCCATCGGCTCTGGTTCCCATCATTACAATTCCGATCTCAGTCCTTTTAGCTTTTATCCCACTTTACTATTTGGGCTTAAGCTCAAACATTATGTCACTCTCAGGGATGGCGATTTCAATTGGAGTTCTCGTGGACGGCGCGATCGTCGAAGTGGAAAATGCCTATCGAAAGATCCATCTTTGGGAAATTGGGGGTCAGAAGGAAGACTTCTTCTCAGTGCGTCTTGCCGCTTTGATAGAAGTTGGACCATCCGTGTTCTTCTCGCTCCTCGTGATTGCCGTTTCTTTTCTGCCGATTCTTACTCTTGTCGATCAGGAAGGAAGACTTTTTAGGCCACTTGCCTTCTCGAAAAATTTTGCGATGGGGATCGCGGCCGTTCTTGCCATCACTCTCGATCCCGCAATGCGGATGCTCTTTGCAAGGCATGAGCGTTTCAAAACAAAAAGTCCTTTGCTCAATCGGATCGGTGATGCCGTTCTCGTTGGGACCTATTATTCCGAGCACGATCATCCGGTCAGCAAACGACTCTTTAAGGTCTATGAACCTGTGCTGGATTGGGTTCTGAAGCATAAGCGAACGACGCTGGGAGTAGCTTTTGTAGGGATGCTTTCGATATTTCCGGGTTTTTGGCTCTTGGGCTCCGAGTTCATGCCGGCATTACACGAAGGAAGTATTCTCTATATGCCGACGGCCCTTCCTGGGATCTCTGTGACCGAGGCGCAAAGGATACTCACGGTTCAAGACAAGATCCTAAATTCTTTTCCCGAAGTCGCGACCGTATTTGGAAAAGCTGGCCGGGCCGAAACTTCGACCGATACGGCACCCCTTAGTATGACGGAAACGACCATACAACTTAAACCAGAATCCGAATGGA
>JAYVXN010000366.1:0-4275 GCA_043785085.1 Bdellovibrionales bacterium
CGCGTCGCCGTCAACGCTAAAAATCTATTCGACATCGTTAAAGAACTTGGCGAAGGCCCGATCACCTTAATCAAAAAAGAAAACAACTGGCTGGAAATCAAACAAAACAAAGTCAGCTTCAACATCGTCGGAATTAGTGCAGATGAATATCCGGTATTTCCAAGTTACTCGACTCAGGATTTCATTAAAATCGATGGTGATGTTTTAAGCGATATGATCGAGAAAACCATTTACAGCGTTTCGAGTGACGAGACTCGCTATCACCTCAACGGTGTTTACTTTGAGAGAAACTCAAAAACTGAAGGAAAAGATTCTTATCGCATGGTTGCAACCGACGGCCATCGTTTGAGCATTGTTGATCGGCAAGCTGAAGCGCAAGGTGCCGGTTTTCCAAACCATGGAGTGATTATTCCCCGAAAAGGACTCTTTGAGATTAAAAAACTTCTCGATTCAACACGCGGACAATTTGAGATGGCGGTTGAAGGTTCGCAACTGATCGTGCGCGGCACCAGCACCGTTTTGATGGTTCGCTTGATCGAAGGCAAATATCCCAACTATCAACAGCTTATTCCACAAAATTTGGGTAAAGTGGCATTGGTTCATCGCGAAACTTTGTTATCTTCACTCAAGCGTGTTTCTATAGTTGCAAATCAAAAATACAAGAGTGTGACCCTGACACTTGCCAATGGTCGAATGGAAATTTCATCAAACAATCCAGAATTAGGTGATGCGAAGGAAGAAATTGAAATTCGCTATAACGGCGGCGATTTAAAAATCGGCTTCAATGCTCGTTACATTCTCGATGTCCTCAACAGTTTTGATGATGACGAAGTCGATATCGAATTAAACGATCAACTTTCGCCCGGCCTCATGCGTCCGCACAACGACAGCACTTACACTTGTGTCGTCATGCCGATGCGGGTGTAACACTAGTGCCGCGATCGCGACCGAGTTTACGAATCTGAAATGTATTTAAAATCAATACAGCTCACTGATTTTCGTAATTTTGATTTTGAAAAAATCGTCCTGCGTGAACGGGTCAATTTCTTCGTCGGTGAAAATGGCCAAGGTAAAACTAATCTTCTTGAAGCAATTTATATTTTAAGCCGTGGTCATTCTTTTCGACCGACAACTTCGGAAAGTCTTGTGCGAAAAACCGTGGATTCAGTTCAGCACCGGCCGGCAAAAGTCATTGGTGAGTTTATCGATCGCGATCTTGATTACCGCGTCGAGCTCTTAATCGAAAACAAACGTCGCCACATGCTGGTGAACGGTAAAAAAACCAGCGCCTTAAGCTTGTTTCAACATTTTCCGACGATACTTTTCAGCCCAGAAAGCTTAACAGCCATCAAAGATGGACCTGAGCAACGAAGAGTTTTGGTGGATGATTTAGTGATCATGGTGAATCCGGCGAACCAAAAGCTCCTTCAGGAGTTCAAGAAATGCCTGCGTGTGCGCAATCAGGTCCTGCGCGACTTATCTGTAGGCGGTGCGGCAAACGCGTACGAAAAAGATCTGACCTTGGAGAGTTTGAATAAAATCTACTTCCTTCTTGCGACCCATGTCACAGCGGCGCGGATCAACGCTCTGCAACTGATGAAAGATCTCTTTCGTGAGGCGATGGACTTCATATCTGAGGAAAACACTGGGGAAATCTCAGTGGATTATTTGATGAGCGACCGTCAAGCACTGGATTTTTCCGAGCAAGAAATATTTGATGCGCTACAAGGTAGATATTCAGAGCTTTCGCGTCAGGAAATTGCGAGTGGCGCTAGTTTGGTTGGGCCTCACAAACATGACATTCGCTTCTTATTCTCTGGAAAAGACTCTCGATTTTACTGCTCCCAAGGGCAACAAAGAGCCTTGATATTGTCTTTAAAAATCGCTCAAATAGTGTACTATAACAAGGTTCATCAGACCTATCCCGTGCTCCTTTTGGATGACGTATTGTCTGAATTGGACGCGAAGAAAAGGGTTAACCTTTTAAAATTTTTAGAAAGCATTTCGGCCCAGGTTCTCATTACGGCTACGGATTTGACGTGGCCAGAGCAACTTGAGATGAACCGGAATGCGATTTTTTCTGTGACGTCCGGACAAATTATTCCGGCGTAATGTTTGGAGTTTTTGAGTGGCTGAAAACAATATGCAGAGCAACGTGGCTCCTGGTCAGTACGGAGCAGACTCAATTCAGGTTTTAGAGGGTCTCGAAGCGGTTCGTAAACGCCCTGGTATGTATATCGGTGACACCGGTGTCCGCGGCTACCACCATCTTGTTTATGAAATTGTCGATAACTCTGTGGATGAAGCTCTCGCAGGATATTGCAAACATATCAACATCATCATTCACGCCGACGAGTCGATTTCAGTTGAAGACGATGGCCGTGGAATTCCGGTCGAAAAGCATAAAACTGGTAAATCCGCTCTCGAAGTTGTTTACACAGTTTTGCATGCAGGTGGAAAATTCGACGGCGGCTCTTACAAAGTTTCCGGCGGATTGCATGGTGTCGGTGCCTCAGTCGTAAATGCTTTATCCATACGTTGTACGGTAGAAGTTCGCCGTGACGGACATGTTTGGAAGCAATCTTACGAGCGCGGTAAGCCTTTGGGCGAGATTGAACGCATTGGCACGACTGACAAAACCGGTACAAAAGTCACCTTTAAGGCCGATACACAAATCTTCAAAGGTGAAGATGTTCTGTATAATTTTACCACTTTAGCCAATCGATTTCGTGAACTCGCATTTTTAAATGCCGGACTATATATTTCACTCAGCGATGAACGCTCCGGTAAAAAACAAGAATTTCAATTTGCCACCGGCATTCAAGAATTTATCGCCTTCATGAATGAATCTAAAAAAGCACTTCATCCTGAAGTGATTTACTTTCGCGCCGAAAAAGACAACGTCGAAGTTGAATTGGCAATGCAGTGGAATGATTCATATACCGAATCAATTTATTCGTATTGCAATAACATCAACACCATTGAAGGCGGCACCCATCTCATCGGTCTACGCGGCTCGCTGACCCGAACAGCGAATACTTACGCCACGACCAAAAACCTGATTAAAGATTTAAAAGAAAACCTCGAAGGTGAAGATATCCGTGAAGGTCTTGCGGCTGTCGTGAGTGTCAAAGTTCGTGAACCGCAATTTGAAGGGCAAACTAAAACCAAACTCGGAAATACCGAAGTCAAAGGCATCGTTGAATCTCTGGTTAATGATAAGCTGGGAGACTGGTTTGACCGAAATCCCGGTTCAGCCAAAGTGATCATCAGCAAGTGCGTGGAAAGCGCAAGGGCCCGATTGGCCGCGCGAAAAGCTCGCGAACTGACACGTCGAAAAACCGCACTTGAGGGTAACGCTCTACCTGGAAAAATGGCTGATTGCCAAGAGCGTGATCCGGCGCTTTGTGAGCTTTATCTGGTTGAGGGAGATTCAGCCGGTGGCTCTGCGAAACAAGCTCGTGACCGGCGTACGCAGGCGGTTTTGCCATTGCGAGGAAAGATCCTGAACGTTGAAAAAGCCCGCTTCGATAAAATGCTGGGGAACGAAGAAATCAAAATGCTGATTTCGGCTCTCGGAACCGGAATCGGCAAAGAAAATGTCGACGCTGATAAGATTCGTTACCACAAAGTTGTGATCATGACCGATGCGGATGTGGATGGATCGCACATTCGCACACTGCTGCTGACTTTTTTCTACCGACAAATGATTCAGGTGCTTGAAAAAGGATTCATCTATATCGCCCAGCCGCCACTTTACCGTGTGAAAAAGGGCCAGGTTGAGAAGTACTTGAAAGATGAGCGTGCGCTCACAGAATACCTTCTGGCCACAAGCCTCGCCTCATTGAAAATTAAAGGTCTGAAAGACGGAACGACCGAGCAGGAGCTGAAGGATTTTATTTTTGATATTCAAAAATATGATCGCCTGTTAACGACGATGTCAAATCGTTATGACCGTGATCTGTTGTACTTTTTGGTCTGCACGCACGTCAATTTGAGTGGTCTATTGGCGGCCGAGTCCGAAGCTGACTCGATGATGAAAAATTTCAAAGATTGGGCGGCCAAAAATCCTCTCAACGGAATCCTCGAAGTTTCTCACAAAGTTGAACGTGATGAAGAACATGACTGTTTTCGAGTTCGCGTACAAACGTCACGATATGGCCATAAAATGGAAACACAGTTTTCCTTTGATACGGCGACGTCGTCTGAGTGGACCGAGCTCACCAGCATCTGGAAGCGAATGCAGGATCGTGTGAAACTCCCAATGCAAATCGA
>JAYVXN010000367.1:0-4273 GCA_043785085.1 Bdellovibrionales bacterium
CTGATCCAAAAGTACGAGACCGGCGGTTTCTTGAAGAGCTCGAAGCAGATTCTTATGATCATCTTTTAAGACCTCATCGTCTTCGGTCCAATTAAATGCCTGATCCATGACACTGGCTTCAAGATGATAATACGCTCCGGTTTTTTCACGTTGATTACGGCGATAGACGGCAAAGGTCCGAGCCGCGACGGCCTGAGCTTTCAAAGCTTCAAGGGGCCAATTGAGAGGCATTTCAGAAGGCAGCACCCGAGCCAAGTAAGCTTCTAAATCAAGTTTAGCGATCACCTCAACTCGACTTCCGCCAAGGGCATGCAAGAGCAAGTTCTGCGGCATCGGCTGCAAGCCCAGGCGCACATGCTCGCCAGAGATTTCGAGCAATTTTTTCTTACAGACTTTTAGGAGGTGGCCACTGTCACGGTCGCGCACGGTCCAGGTGGTTTCGTTTGCCAGGGTTTGTGCCTGCAGTCGAACAGCTTGGTAGAACGCCGCCCCTGGAAGCGATTGCCGCTCGATCTTGAGGTTCATTCCGCTCAGTGAAAACGCCAATGATTCAGTTTTCAAACGCAGTTTGATTTCTACGCTCGCCTGAGCAGGAAGGCGCAAGACCAAGATGGTCGCCGCCAAAATAAAAATCAGGCGTCCGGCTCGGTGCATCCTTGCTCCCCGTTCCCGCAAATTATAGGTCTTTTTATTGAATCAAGATTTACAAGGGTTGGGTACGAAAATCAGAGGCGTTTCATCACTTCTTGTAAATGCTGCCAAACGACTTTCTTTAATTGCGGCTGCAGCCCGACTTCGGTCAGAGAATGCGTTGCCAGTACCACCCCGTCAAGCGCGCTTTGCCAGGTACCAAGTGCCTCGGTGAAATCAACAAGACCACTATAACGAGCCTGAAGACGCGTCCAGCTCTCCAAGCCAAAACAAACTGCAGGAATCGAGCGCAGAGCTACTTCCTCAGAAATACTGACCTGGCTCATTTCAAGCTTCATCGCCTGTATCATCCTCTTAAGAAGTTCAGACTCTTCTCTAGAAGGCGCCGAAACCAAAACGAGCAACTGTACAGCCGAAGGCGCCACTTCAGAGCGCAAAATATTTTGCACACCGAGGACTTGTTTCAAGTAGCGAACATAGGTTTCTTTAGCTTCCATAGGGCCCTCATAGCACTGGCCAGTTAGAGAGGCAATATTTTCCTCGAGCGTACGACCGGATATGACAGACGCGCTTAAGTTTGCGCGGCACCCTCCGAAAGGTGAAAGGACCGGAGGATGTCACATGGACTTGAGCAAAAGTTTTCAGAGTCAAGATCCCGAACACGAACGCGTGCTTGAGGAATTCAACCATTGCTGCCTTTGCGGCAAGCAGCTCAATTTTCTACATAAAGTAGATTACCTGGAGCTCAAAGTGAAAGAAGATGCCCGCTGCCCCAGCTGCCAGGTGCAATTACGAGTGAAAGAACACACTTTGCACTGACCCCTTGAAATCTCTTCAGTATCGTCGCTGCCTAAGCACGAACAATTTTAGCCGGATCGGCTCAAGTCTAATAAACCCGGTCATTCCGCAAAAATTACCGTGGCATAATTGCTGCATTTTCGCCCTTCATGCGAAATTCAATACTGACTTGGATCACTGTTTTACTTGTGGGTTTTATTGCTTGGCAGAGTCATCGTTCCGATACTGGGATGCCAGCTCATTTCGGGCAAAGACTTAACCAAGAGATTCCGCCGACCAGCCATGCCGTGCAGGGCTTGTTTGTCCAGAACATCTTCTTCAAATTCATGCTCGAAGCCAGCGGCAAGAGTGACCCAGAGAAGCTGCGCAATCTCGAGCAGGTGCAAACCTATTTGCAAGATTTCGCTAATCAAAAAAAACAAATGGTTCAGGTTTCAACTTTAGAAGAACTTGAACAGTACAAAAGATTCTATCTTACCAATGGCATCACCCTTCGCGAAGAATTGGATCACCGTCTTAAAGCAGGTCCGCCACCTTATTTTATTATCGAAGCCCGCACGGACGAAGTGGCGCGTGCTCTCACTGAGCTTGAGAATATTCAAAATCAACGGGCCCAGGAACTCGCCAGTGCTTTACCGATCGTACCAGGCACGAACGCCAGCAGCCTCATGCAACGTGTACTCATCAGTAGCGCCCGCGGCACACCGCAAGGTATGCAGCTGATCAATGCCATCCCCAGTGCGCAGCGCTTGTTCTTAGTAAATCAGTTTGAAAACTATTTTAATAAGTCGTTTAAAGAAATTGAAAACACTGGATCGTTCATCGCCAATTCGCAGGAGATGCAGCTCTCAGACAAATCGATGCAGATCTTCTTTCAGCTGCTTTTGAATGAATACTATCAACGCATGACTCTCGATGCGCGAAAAGATATCGTCTCCGCCATCATTGATCATCCAGAAGCCGATACGAATTTTGCGCGCTTTGAACTGATGGTTCTCAATTCAGGCCCGCAGTTTCAAAAGCTCTTTCAGATTTACGCGCGTGAGCCGGGCTTTAGCGATAAACTTAAAACTGTTTTTAAACGCCTAGAGCAAAACACCACGCCAGTTCCGTGGCGAGTTTTCAAAGAGCAAGTGATGGCGCAACCGGTGCCGTTTAAATGGATTAAGATCAGTGAAAAGCCTCTCGGTGTCGGCACCATGGCGCAAGTGCATGCGGCCGAAATTGAGCGACCGGATAAACGGCGCGAAAAAATCGTCGTTCGTCTGATTAAGCCCGGTGTTCGTGAGCGGCTCGAGATGGACAACCATATTTTGCATGATTTGGCGCCAATCCTAGATAGCCATCCGACGCTGCAGGCGGAGAATTTTCCAAAACTTGCCCCGTTTGTTGAAGAGCTGCGCGATATGGCTTTGCGAGAAACCAATGTACCGCAAACCACAAAAAATCAAATGCGTGCTGCGGAAGTGTACAACGTCGAGATCAGATTACACTCTGGCACCCGCGTGATTTTAAATGTGCCGAAAACTGAACTTATTCCAGGAAGTGGCGACTTGATGATTCAAGAATTCGCGCCCGGCACAAGCTTTGAAACATTTCAAACCAAAGAGCCCGCCCTCGCTCGGGAAGCTGTGCAAGAATTGGCGCGCAAATGGCTGGGCGAAGCGCTTTTTGGCAGCGGCTTCTTCCATGCGGATTTACATCAGGGTAATATTCGCGTATCGAGCCAAGGCAAAACCGTGACTTTGAATCTGCTCGATTACGGCATGACCGGGCAAATCACTGAACAATTGCAGAATCAGTTTTTGGCGTTCGGTATCCTCGCCGCGACTCAAGATATCGATCTGCTCACTCGCGCGATGTGGGAGATGAGCCAAAAAGAAAAAAACCGTCTCAACCTTGATGAATTTCGCTCTTTAGTCGCCGGTGAAGTCGCTCGCCATCAACGCGCCGGAGTGAATCGCTACCCGTTCTCTCAGTGGATTATCTATGCGACCAATTTGGGCCTTGAGTTTCCGAGCGAGCTCGTCGCACTCAATCGCGGCATCGTGCTCATGGATCGATTGCTTCAGGACAATGGCAGCAGCCTCACTATGGGCAGTATCATGAAAGGCACCCTCATAAAAAATGCAGCGAAGTTGGTCAAGGCGATTCGTGCCGACAAGTCCGCTTCGCGCAAGGATTGGATCAAGATCTTCTGGAAGCAGCTGCGCACAAAAGATGTCGAGTATTCTGAACTCCGTCGATTACTTGCCGCAAGTGATGCGGAGCTGGCGGCGACTCAACCAAGTACTGGGCGCCTGTGTTCAGAAATGTTTGTTGCTCGTAAACGTTGACACGAAACAGTGGGGCCAAAACTGACGTTCCGACCCGCCTTTCACTGTACAGTGATGCCATCCATTAAACTTCAGGTTCTTTTAATAAAATTATGGGCGAGACATCATCGTCTTTCGTATTATGCAAAGTCCTCTTTGGCCGTCTGTTCCACTTTGCTTTATTCATATTCTTGGCACTGTCAGGTAGGTGTGCTGGGCGTGGTCCCACCGATGGGGCCAGGGGCTGCCATATTGGCGCCCGCGGTGATCATATTGATTCAGCCGCCATTTTCATAAACTTCAAATTTATTGGTGTCGCTCGCATAGCGCATCATACTCAACGTCAAACACTCGGCGATTTTTTTATTTGCCAACTATAACGGTCCATTTCGCGGAAGAGGGAAGCGTCCCCGAAGTCCAAGTGATCCCATCGGGGGACGTGGCGCAAACGTTAGAGGCTACCGATACACCTCCCGCAATCACGCAAAATCCATGGCCGTTCGAAGCCA
>JAYVXN010000368.1:0-4252 GCA_043785085.1 Bdellovibrionales bacterium
TCATGCATAACGAACACCTGTGCGTTGGCTGGAAGCTGGATCATGGCAAAGCCTCCTCTTGCCACAGGGATCGAATAAATTCCAAAGTCTCTGGCGAGAAACAAAAGACTCTCAGCTTGAGACCTTGTTTTGTCTCGGCCTCAAGCAACGCACCTGCGGCTTGGGGTACTTGGTAAATATGATTTCATTCATCGGTGAATCTCCTTATGAAAAGAAGATTAGGTCGTTCCCATTAGATCGCACGACACTCGCTTGGCTGAAAAATTTGAAACTTCTGGAAAATTTGATCGTGTGTGTAACGGTGAGAGGGGCGAAATCGGTGTTCTAGCCCGTTCCGCTCAGAGACTACATTGAAGTTATAAGGATGGATTTTCAGTCAATGGTCGTTCCCGATTTGTGAAGTAAAATTGACCGCGTTAAATTTTAGATGAGCGGAACGGCTAAGAAAATCACTCACTGAGCTGGCACCTGACTGGGATTATAAGTTTTTACAGTCTCTGATTCCACTACAAATTTGCCATCGGAGCCTAGTTTATATTGAACCCGCCTGACAGTTCTTTCCTTAACATTATATTCAGTTAAACGAAATGTATCGAATGATAGTCTGTCTATAAACCGTCTTCTTACAATTGTTACTGCATTCAACAGTTCACGTTTGGAAACGGAATTCCGCCAAGACATCTTATTTTTTTCAGGATCAATAGCTATATCATCTACAACAACCCTTGCAACAGCCTCAGGATCAATTCCAGCAACATATAGAACTTCCTTCTCTTCCCCAATGCCCTGCTCTGAAATAGTTTTTGTTTTTTTCATTACGTCAACAGAGCCTACTTTTCTGTCTCGTATTTGAATTTCAAATCTTGCTTTCATATTTAGCTTGAAATCTTTTGACATCATATAACCATTTTTAAACCAATTCGCCACATCTGGATCTCTTGAAAATGAGACCAGCTTGCTGTCCCAATAGCCACTTTTTTCTTGTACGTGATCGTATATTCTCTTTTCCAATTTTTTCGGATCATTTGCCAAATCTTGGTTGTAGGTATCAAATGCAGATCTTGATTGTTGCTCAAAGGCATTCTCGTCGATTCCCATGCCAGTCATAATTCCTTTTGTCTTTACAAAATGCTCCAGTAGTTCTTCAGTGGTCGGGACTCTGTCAAGAGAGAGACCTCTATATACAACATCCTTCGAGTAAAATGTTTTCATTTTAAAAACAAAATCCCTTTTACTTTGTGATAGCCCAAACGTCTCAACAAAAAGTGGAGTCGCGAACTTAATGCCAAAATCAAGATCACCGTTATAATTCAAACCGCTTTTCCACTCATCGAATCGTTTCATGGCTTCTTCTGGGGTAAGTGCCTTCTTTTCATATCTGAAATTTAGCCAGGTCATAAACTCTTCAGGGATTATTTTTTTCTTTGGAACCCCTGAAGCCGAGACAATATCCTTCGATAGCAGAGCCGTAGGAGTTAATCGGTAATCAACCCCAGAGTTGACAAGGGTTTTCATGTCATTATGAAACTGTGCTGAAAGTTTAATTGAGTCTTGAAACAGCCATAGAAATTCGTCTGATTTTAGAACTACATCTTGACCGAACACAGTCCAAAGTGGAGGAGGTAGGTCATATTCTTCCAGCAATCTCTCTACAAGCACCCTTCCCATTCGACCATTTCCATTTTGAAAAGGATGAATAGATACAAATTCTTGATAAAACTTCGCGGCTGCGTTAATGATGTCGCCTTTCGTCTTCGCCTCCGCCAAGTTCTTCCTCATTTGAGCGATAGATGCGGACAGGAGTTCTGACAAGAATTTAGATCGTATTGAATTAGTAGAAGTTGAATCTGTATCCAACTTGGTCTTCTGAGCTTCAAGATCAAGCAAGCTCTGTTTCAACTCAGTGGATAATCTATTCTCAAAACGTCTCCAGTTGCTTAACGGCGTGTACTCGACATATGACGAAGACGATTTACCTATGTAGGGCGTTTGTTCGGAAATTTCTTTATAATTTCTTGTTCCAGATAATAGCACGGTCCCGTCAGATAGCTTTATTCCAGAATTGCTTGGGGCGTCTTTAGTGTCACTATACCCAATACACACTGAGCGTATTTGTCCAAGAGCTTCGGTAGGTGTGTTCTCTGAATTTCTTGGTTTGTAGGTCCAAAAGAAAAATCGCTTTTGTCCAAAGTGCTCAGGTTTAACACTACCTGCTGATAGCAAAAATCGGTGAGCACTCTGAATGGTCTCCGTCGCAAGATCTTCAAATTTAAGTGAAAATATAAATTCCCTGGCTTTGAGATAACCATCAAACGGAAACTCCCCTTTTTCATTGTAAATTTCAGGTGCCTTTAAGAAATTGGATTGAGATGCCAGCTTGTCTTCAACTAACAGTTTTCTATCAAAGAAAAAGTGGCTGAAATAAAATTCAAGGAAAGTTCCATAGTCTTGATCTGATAACTTGCTGCGAGCGGCGCGAAGTAGTTCAACTCTTCCAGTAAATTGACCTGTTTGTTTTACTTGGTCTTTCTCGTTAACGTTGCCATCGCGTGGGAGTTCGCGTAGTACCTTACGGACTTCTGCATTATTTGATCGCTCCGAAAACAACTGAGAACAAGAAATCGCACCAGCCGATACCGTTTGTGTTACAAACGTCGCGATCAGGAGGAAGGAAAGCAGTAGTTTTCTGTAAATACTCATTTTTGATTTTCACCTGTCTATTTATTAGACACTTATCGGCGGATGAACCTGGTTTCAGCCATCGTCTTGTATCTAATAAAATGATATGCAGAGGATATGCCAATACGTGGTACGTGGAACTGCGACGAGATTGACGAATAGGTGGTGAAAGAAATGGGAACCACAGTAAGAACCAGAATTTCGGAGCGACGGAACCAGGCGCGTTTTTCCGGTTTTCTCGTCTTCGAGCGTGATTTTTACTTTTTTCTGCTCCTCTCCAGATACCAAAAAATCCTGATTGTACATCGCCACATGCTCGCCTGTGAAGACATTAATGGCCGCCACGCAAAGACCGTATGGATAGTGGGTTTTGCCTTCCTCGGAGTTGGTATTGCGAAAAGAGAAATGCTCCAAAAGGTCGTCGGTGCGCGGAGTAAAAAAGCTCGTGCCATCGACGCCTCTTGTGACATGGCCTTGATTTCGGGACTTATGTTTTTTTACCTCTCAATAATAAATTTGTTCGTTTTAGTACGGCCGAGCAACCGATTGATGAAAGCAGGTACTCACGACTCGCACAGCAACAGATGAATTCATTGTTCGTTGACCATAAAGACCTGGACAAGTTTTATAAATATTCTGCGTCTCGCCTGCGTAATGCTGTGGGTGGCGAAGGTTTGAGCGCGACTGAGCGTCAAGCCAAACTGGAAACACATGTGCGAGGTCTTTTCACTTCAATATTTGACCAGTCAGTAAAGGCTGAATTTGACGGCGGCAAAGAGATGCTCGAAAACTTTCAAAGCATTATCTCAGATTTTGTCACCAACGGCGGATCCAGTGACTGGTATCAACGCCTGCTTTCTTCAATTGGTGATCAAAATGATCCCTACAATCATGCGTGCTGCGAAGGTTGAAATTCGCGACTATTCGCCCTAGGAACAGGACATCCGAACCCAGAAGATTTAGCAATGGCGGCCTAGATTGGTTAATGCATGCCCTAGACTTATCCAATATTGCACTTTGCTCTACAATAAATTAAAAGACCATCCTGTCGCTCTCCAGAGTAAACTGAAGAGCTACTACCGGCCGGCTGAAATTACAGAACTTATGAAAAGATTTTCCGAACAGATTGAATCGATCGATTAAGGAACACTGAGATTGCCAATCGTTCCCTGGCAAGCGGCCGGTACTGGAAATTGCTGCGCAATTCCTGCCGTTGCCCGTGTCGCGAAGACGGAATCCCCGGATTCAGTCACCGACGCAGCGGCTGCCCCGCCGACCACCGTGCCACCGCCCACAAACTGATTTGCACTTAATTGGGCAGGAGCTGTAGGAGCCGCAAACAAATTCAAAAATGTGCCGGCGCCTAGGTCATTCAGCATTATATTTCCTGACATTTCTAAAGAAGCGCTTAAATTATTTAAACCCTCGGCTCCGAATTCAACCATGATTTTTTGGCCGCCATTCAAGGTACCTTGAGAGAGCACATTATTGAGAATATGCTCTTCTCCACCATTCGGCATATCAATCAAGTAGCCATTTTTAACATACCCCGCATCATAACCATTTTGAATTT
>JAYVXN010000369.1:0-13356 GCA_043785085.1 Bdellovibrionales bacterium
CTCGTTAGCCGCCTGCTAGCGCTTCGGCCTCCCGTCTCGATTCGTCGCAAAATCCACGGCGAAAAAGTGTCAAGTTACTTATGACGGGGTGCTTAGTCCTTCGCGCGCGAAGGACTAGTTTCCCCAGGTGTAACCCAATTGGAATATCGTAAAGGCATTCGTCACCGGAACTCCGTAGGGAGTGGTGCCGCTGATCGGATCTGGTGCGGAAGCGCCACCATTAAACACATCTCGCTCAACGGTTTCTGAAAGCTTCCAAAAGATTTGATTGCTGCTATCGAGTGTTCTTGTGCCACCGGCCCAAACGCTGACGACATAGGATGAAACCGCGCTTCCGGATTGCACCGAGGTGCCGGTACCCGACTCTGTATGCTGTGCCATCGGCAACAAACTAAAACCAAAATTCGCGGTCGCTTGCGTTCCTCTTGGATACTCCAGCTCAAGTGAAACCAAGGCGCCGGAAGTTTTCAATCTCTGTCGTAAATTCGCTTCCGCCGCGACCTGAAACTGATACTCATGATAATCCACGCCAAACGTCAGATGCGGCGAATGATTTGCAGAACCGAAAAATTTTCGCCAGCGAAGTCCGGCATCAAGCCAGGTTTGCGTGATGGCGACGTTTTTCGAATGGTCGACACTGTCATAAATGGTGCCGCCGAGTGTGCTCATATATGAGGCATTAATTGAAAAGTCTGGGCTGATCCAGTAACGAGCTTGAGTGCTGAAGCCTGGCCCTGAAGCATTGTAATTACGATACCAAAAAGGACTATCTGAAGAGTTATAGTAGTACATCGGAGCCACGCTCAATTCCAATTGATTCAAAGAAGGTTCGTGCTCAGTCTCCGCAACGCGCACGGGTGACTCCACTGGTTTCACGGGCTTATCCACAACAATGGGTTGAGGAATTGGCGGTGGCGCCTGGACCCCTTGCGCGGCTGTGGGCATGGGCATCGCAGCACCGATTTCTTTCACAATCGGACTTGGCCGATCATCTTCGTCATCCTCGCTCGCTGGAACGGTTGCCACCGGACGACGAACTCTCTCATGTGACGATGACTCATTGGCTTTGGGTTTAACCGTGTATCGACCAGAGTCCAGTCCACTGTCGCGAACAGAGTCATGATTCATTTCATTTAAAAGAAGTGCCGACGATGGATCAAGCTGGGCGATCGCCTGGCTCAGGCCAATCAAAGTGCCACTAATAATAAAAGTGAAAAAAAGCGTACGCATTCCCTAGTTTGTCGGCCAACCGAAAGTGAATCTTGAGACCAGTGAAATTAAACCAGACTCTCGATATGACGAAATTTGACGCCGTCAATGAAGCCATGCAAACTTAAATAATGCCGCATTTACGACAGCTTGTTCAATTAGCCACTGTCTTACTTTTTCTTTTGGGTGGCTCTCTGACATTCGCCCAGAAAGAAGAGTCCCCAGCCGACGTTTCTGGCGGATTTTTCAGTCAAACTGATAATGATCTCACGATTCGAAAAGTCAGTGTGCTGCCGGTGGCCGACAATCTCGACGGAATTTACGCTCGACCCATTGAACAACAATTAATTAATCTCGTAAAAACTTTTCACCAGTGGGATTACGTCGAATCAAATCTTTCCAATCCGGTCAGCGCCAGTGATCTTGAAGATAAGCCTTCGGATGTGGCTCATTTAGGCCGCAACATCGATGCCGATGCTTTTTTTGTCACAAGCGCCAGTAAGGGCCCCAATGGACTATCAATCAAACTCGATCTGTTTTTGAAAGTCGACGGCAAACTCTTTGCCCAAGAAATCCTCAAGGATCATCCGCGCTTTGAAATCAATGATCTCAAAGAACAGGTGAATCTGCTGTTTCGCAAAGTGATCGGCCAAATTCCGTACCAGGGCCTTGTCCTGAGCCGCCAGCAAAATCGCGTCACCATCAACCTTGGCAAAACCGATGGCTTGATCAATGATCAGGTATTAACCGTCATACAAATTCTCAAAGCCATTCGGCACCCGAAATTTAATTTTATCGTTAATACCGAAAAAGAAATTCTCGGAAAAATTAAGATTCTCAAGGTCGATGACACGCTCAGTTTCGGTGTGGTCATGTCAGAAAAAGATAAAAATGCCGTGCGCCGCTTTTCTAAAATCGGACTTCTTGATTCAATTAATTACCCGGTACCTTACGACCTCGCCAGTACTGGCGATAAAACGACGCTCCAAGACCGTCCGGATTCAGACGTGACCTTTGGCAAGAATCCGCATGAGTGGTTGCCCGTTCACCCGCCTTCGTTCGGATTAGCCGGCGTCGAGCTTGGTCTCGGCACGTACGCCTCGAGCGTTAACCTCACCTGCAGTCCCTCAGGCGCTTGCACGTCGCCTGGAAGTCTAGAGACGAAGAGCTCATTTTATCCGAGCCTTGGAGTATTCGGCGAACTCTGGGTCAATCCGAATGTCTTTATCCGAGCCGAAATGGAACAAGGAATTGTTTCGACCGACAATCCGCGCTCAGGCTCAAAACCGTCAACTTTAAACCACGCTATGAGTAAGTATGTCTTAGCTGGCGGCTATAATTTTCTTTTGTTGAATGATTTTTTCGGCCCTAAGTTCACGATTAAGTCCGGCTTTACGACATATAAAATGTTTGTCGATGACAGTTCACCCCGAGCTCTGACCACAGTGAATTACGGCGGGTTTTTAATTGCGCTAGGCGGCTCGCTCCCGGTGACGCCGAAGCGCGATTGGTATGTGGGCGGTGAATTTGATATCACACTTTTTTCAACAATGAGTGAACAGCCAGTGAGCTCGGGCACGCAGTCGAATAATTCAATTTACGAGTTCAAACTTTGGGGCGAGAAAAAGATCAGCGAAAATATTCATGCTTTGGGCGGAGTGGACTTCTCGCTGTATTCGACTAATTTTTCAGGGGCGCCTGGGGATCGGGGCACTAATGAAATCGCGACAAGCCTCAGTCAGCGGCAGACCCGACTGAAAGCTGGAATTGAATATTTGTTTTAGTGTTAGCGGACCTGGATCGCTCTTCGGTTGCAAAACGAGAGCGCGACTTGACCAGGCAATTAAATATGTAGAATTTTTAGAACTTAAAATAAGGAGGATCTAGTGAAAAAGTTTCTCGCAGCAGTCATTCTGCTATTCAGTCTTTCGGCCAAGGCCGGGCTATTGCTTGAGCCTTATCTCGGCTACGCACTCGGGAGCTATGACAATAAACAAAAGGCGGGTGCCACACTTTCCAGTAACAACGGAACCTTAACTGGACCGACCTTTGGCGCACGCGTCGGTTATATTGCGATGATTCCATTCTTCGCAATCGACGCAAGCATGGCTTCACTCAATGACCACTCCGGTTTAGCGGGCGTCAGCGATACAACTTATACAAATACCACGCTGTTTGCCGTCGTCGGTGCACAACTTCCGTTGGTTTCGGTTTGGGCGGGTTATGGCTTTTATGACAAAGGGGCCGAGACTGTAACTGGGGTCGACATTAAGACTTCTGGCAACGCCTTAAAGGCCGGTGTCGGCATTCGTCCATTGCCTCTAGTTCAATTTAACCTTGAATATGTCATGCACACACTAACAACAGTGACCAGTGCCGGAGTTGATTACACCGCGACTGACCAATATGACACTCAGAAAAACAACTCTGTCATCTTAAGCGTCAGTTTGCCTCTGAATCTTTGATGCAAAAAAAAGCCTGACTTATTTAAAAGTCAGGCTTTGCTTAATCAAACGGACGCTAGGTCAGTCAATTAGAGTCGGTCAATTAGAGTCGGTCAATTAGAGCAGTGAGACATGATTACATCATGTCCATGCCACCCATACCGCCCATACCGCCACCCATACCGCCGCCGCCGCCCATACCGCCGCCGCCAGCAGATTCTTTCTTCGGAGCCTCAGCAATCATGGTCTCGGTCGTGAGCATGAGTGAAGCAACTGAAGCTGCGTTCTCAAGAGCTGAACGAACAACTTTTACTGGATCGATGACACCGGCTTTTACAAGGTCAGTGTATTCTTCAGTCAAAGCGTTGAATCCCCAAGAAGAAGATTTATTGCTCATGATACGATCAAGAACGATTGCGCCATCAAGACCGGCGTTGAACGCGATCTGACGGACCGGCTCTTCGCAAGCACGCTTCACAATCATCGCGCCAAAACGCTGATGATCGTCGAAGTCTTCAGGCTTAATGATTGAAGCTGCACGAACCAAGGCAGTTCCGCCACCAGCAACGATACCTTCTTCAACAGCAGCACGTGTTGCATTCAAAGCATCTTCAACGCGAGCTTTCTTTTCTTTCATCTCAACTTCAGAAGGAGCACCAACGTGGACAACAGCTACGCCGCCAGCCAGTTTCGCCAAACGCTCTTTGAGTTTTTCTTTATCGTAATCAGAAGTAGTCTCTTCGATTTGCGCGCGAATTTGCGCAACACGAGCCTGGATGTCAGCTTTTTTGCCGCCGCCATCGATAACTGTGGTGTTGTCTTTATCAACAACGATGCGCTTAGCAGAACCAAGGTCAGCCAAAGTCGCTTGCTCGAGTTTGCGGCCGATATCTTCACTGATCACTTGCGCGCCAGTGAGAGCTGCGATGTCTTCAAGCATTGCTTTACGACGATCACCAAAGCCCGGAGCCTTAACTGCAACAACTTGCAGTGTGCCACGCAATTTGTTCACAACCAAAGTTGCGAGTGCTTCGCCGTCAACATCTTCAGCGATGATCACGAGCGGACGACCTTGTTTTGCAACGCCTTCCAAAACACCGATCATATCGCGCATAGTGCTGATTTTTTTGTCATAAACCATGATCAAAGCATTTTCGTACACAGCTTCCATGCGCTCGGCATTGGTGATGAAGTACGGAGACAGGTAACCACGGTCGAATTGCATACCTTCAACTACGGCCAGCTCTGTTTGCGCAGTTTTTGACTCTTCAACTGTGATCACGCCTTCACGGCCAACTTTTGACATTGCTTCTGCAAGCATGCGTCCGATTTCAGGATCGTTGTTAGCAGAAATTGTACCAACTTGAGCGATTTCGTTATCGCCTTTAACTGGCTTAGAGAGTTTTTTCAACTCAGCGCGAACCATTTCGACAGCTTTGTCGATGCCGCGTTTGATTTCCATTGGATTGTGGCCAGCTGTAACCATCTTCACGCCTTCGCGGAAAAGCGCTTGAGCAAGAACAGTTGCAGTTGTGGTTCCGTCACCAGCGTCTTCGTTGGTTTTGCTAGCAACTTCTTTAACCATCTGTGCGCCCATGTTTTCGAACTTATTCTCAAGTTCGATTTCTTTGGCAACAGTCACACCATCTTTGGTGATCAGCGGTGAGCCGAATGACTTTTCGATAACAACGTTGCGGCCTTTAGGTCCGAGGGTCACTTTTACTGCGTTCGCCAGGGTGTTCACACCTTTCAAGATGGAAGCACGGGCGTCCTCAGAAAATCGTAGTTCTTTAGACATGTATAAACTCCTTCAAAATGTTTGTCTTAAAATTTAGTAAATCAGTTGAAAACGCCCAAAACGTCTTCTTCGCGGATCATCAAGTACTCTTTGCCATCAAGCTTCAGCTCAGTGCCAGAATATTTGCTGAATAGAACCTTGTCGCCAGACTTCACTTCGAGAGGCAAAGTTTTGCCGTCTTCAGTGATGCGGCCTTTGCCAGTCGCGACAACTTCGCCACGCTGGGGCTTTTCTTTAGCGGTGTCAGGAATGATGATTCCGCCAGCCGTTTTTTCTTCTTCGGCCATACGACGAACCAGGATGCGGTCGTGAAGCGGGCGCACATTCAGATTAGCTGTTGCCATGGAAATACCTCCGTTTATATGGAACTGCATGAATTATGAATCAATTCATGGACCAATATGGACGCTGGTAAATTTCTGTCAAGGAAGGTCAAAAAATAAATATTGATTTGCGCCCACAAATACTCGCAGTGCGGTGCATTGGGCGCAGAAGGACAAAATTGTTAGGGCTATGGACCCGCCTGGGGCGACTTCAAAGTCGCCGTAACTGAAGGAGAGCTCGGCTCAATGACTTGATCAAGACCATTGAGGTGCTTTTGATAAGCCTGGAGTAGCTCTGCGACTTCTTCTGGCGATAATTTTTTGGCGGCTTCCAGAGACGATTCATATCCCTTGAGCTGACTCAAATAGAGAACGAAATAGTCATTGATCGTCAACTCCTGCTCAATCTCGACATTCAACTGCGCCTGTGAGAGCTGTTGACTCATTTTGATTTTCGCAGCTTTGGCATCTTTCATAGTGAGCGGAATATTTCTCTGCTCTTGCTGGGTTTTTTCAAGCTGATTGCGAGCCGCTTCGATTCGTTGGGCTTTCCAGATTTTAAAGGCTAACACTTCAGCTTGAGAAACTTGGGCGGTAAAAAAAACGAAAAAAAAGATAAAACAAACTTTTTGCATTTTTGGCTTCTCCAGATACGTACCACAATCACTGCCATCAACAGGCATAGGCCCATCATTCAAGGGTTGTGCCAACTTCTTTTCGTTTTTATTGGATTTGAAATTGGATCTGGATGCCTTAAGCCACAATTTGTGACGCCGCGGCGGCGAATTTTGTCCACTTCTTAAAGTGGCTCATTTGTGCCCGTGACCCCTGAACTTATTTCAATAACCTTCGAACTAGACGTCAATAGGCTCTCATCGATTTCAATCTCTTTATTACTCTTGGTCCCTAGCGCTTCAAGCCGGCGCGCCTGAACTAAAACTTGGGAATGCAGGCGTTTTCTTCCGACTTCAAATTGCGATTTAGCTTTTTCCAAGTGCAGACCCACGTCTTCAAATGCTTCGACAAAATCCGCGAGTCGCTTGTGCAATTTGATCGCGGCATCTGAAATCTCTTGGGCATTTTGCGCCAGTTTCTCTTCATTCCAGCCGAAGCGAATCACTTTCAACAAACCAATCAGGGTTGGCGGCGTCGCAATCAGAATTTTTTTCTGAAGAGCGTATTCGACCAAATCCGGCTGCGTTTCTAAAGCCGCATATAAGAAGGATTCATTGGGCAAAAACAACACGGTGAAGTCTGCCGAATCTTTCAGGCCCTCGTTGTAGGCACGAGTGGAAAGTTTTTTAACATGGTCTTTGACTTGTCGACCATGGCGGAGCATTTCGGTGGCGCGGGCTTCGTCGGTCGTGGCCTCGAGTGAAGAAATAAAAGCATCAATCGGAGTCTTGGCATCAACGACGACAAAACGGCTACCAGGCATACGAACGGTCATGTCCGGAATCAATCGAGTTCCGTCGTCGTCAACCGAGACATCTTGAAAGTTGACATCGGCAAATTCAGACATTCCAGAAAGTTCAATACAGTTTCGCAACTGCACCTCACCCCACCGGCCACGCACGTGCGGACGTTTCAAAGCGTCCTTCAGAGCCGCCGTTTGCTTTGAAAGAGTTTGGCTTGCCTCGACCACACGACGAAGTTCAGATTCAACCGTGGTGTAAGAGCGTTGCCGTTCGGTTTCCAGCTGCTGCGCTTGGGATTGAAAGCGCTCGAGAGTTTCACGAAAAGGCAGGAGGAGCCCATCAATCGCGAGCTGGCGCTTTTCCAGATCGCCCTTTGCCATTTCTGATTCTTTCGCCAGCGTCGCCTTTGCCAATTCGATAAATTGGCGGTTATTACCCTCAAGTGCCGTTGCCGCCAAGCTTTTGAAAGAGTCTTGTAAATTCTGTTTCGCATCAGTTATTTGCCGACGTTCATTATCAAGTGATTCCGATAAAGCCCGCATTTCGGTCTCAAGTCGGACCCGAATTTGCTGTAATTCTTGATTTTCACTTTCGAATTCGCGCTGCCGTACACTGAGAAGTTCAACTTGTCTTTGTAAGCCAGACGCCCGCTCAAGGGCTCCGGCCTCACTCAGGCTCAAAGACAAAAGACGCTGCTGCAAAGTTTGCTGCGAGCGAAAGAGTAAAAGCAATGAAACTAATAAAACGGCAATTACACCGGCGAAAAGTAAAATAGTCATAGAATCAGGAGCTAACATGGAATCTAGGTGATGTCCATTTGCTTACGCCTATCTCGACCTTAACTTTTGCAGTGTTCAAGTAACAGATGAATCACGGCTTCGCGCTCTGTTAGAAAACTATGATCCGTGTCAATCTCATGATAATTCAACTTCATCGGAAACAGTCCGCGCTTTTCGTGAGCCACTTCAGTCCGAGTGATTAAATCGTTTCTTGCTTGAATAAATAGAACCCGCAACGCCGGATTCAGGTTTTTGATCAATTGATCAACCGGATATTGATCAGCGACTCGGCCAAACTCAGCTGTGAGCTCTTCAAGCGGCGCCAGCTGCATATTTGGATACTCATCCTTGGTTTGCCCCAACGAAATACGGGCGTCATGAGCGGCGCGAAACGCCAGAAGCGGCGAAATTAAGGCAATGTTCTTAATTTGATCTGGAAACTCATTACACAATAAAAGCGTGAGAAAGCCGCCCCAACTGTGACCAACCAAATTGAGTTGTTCGGCTTTGTGACTTCGGCAAATCTCGCTGACATAACTGCGAACTTCCGCCACACAGCTGGCAAAGTTGAAAACTCCGGTGGCGACGCCAAGACCGGAATAAAACAAAACATCACAGCGACCGCCCAAATGATCTTGCAGCTTTGCCGCATAGTCTTGGTTTTGGCGTGTTTTAAAACCGGGAAAGCCATGTAGAAAGATCGTACGTCGTTGACGGTGATCGGTCGCGGCGATGGTTCTGACATCCATGATGTTGGTCCTTCTCGATTAAGAAATTTTCCCCAAGGCTAAGTGCTTTTGTAATTCATCATTGCCGCCGATGAGTTTGCCCTTGAAAAAAACCTGAGGAAACGTCGGCCAACCGCTCCAGAGTTTAATTGCCAATCGAGGCTTCCACATTGAAAAATAATTTCCGAACTCCAGATATTTAAATTCAATGCCTTTTTCATCTAAAGATTTTCGGGCTTTTTTCACAACTGGATTTTGGGCCATGCCAACAATAACTAACGGATTGGCCTGAACAGCATCACGGACCGTCGTTACCACGTCTTTATGAAATGAGGTGATCGATTCAAGAGCGCCCGAATCGATTTGTTCTTGTTTCAATAATTCTCGCATAGATCATTCTCCTCGTTTGACTCGAGGCACATCCTTTCACACTTCGCAGTTTTTTTCATTAATTCGCTTTGCCACGGTGTAGTTAGCCACTGATTTTAAATAGCTTTATTGACAATTACCTCGCTACATTGCCGAGCAAGCTAAAAAACGTCAAAATTTCTAAATGGATGAACAGCGGTGTCAAATTCCATTGACCCAGATGAGTGGTGCGTCGGTGGACACGGCCAACAATGGCCATGAAGCTGGCCCTAATCGAGTCATTGCTCCGCCAGACCCAGCGAAGACCGACTCGCTTAAGTCCCTAATTTTTTAGCAATGGTACGGCCATCGCGAAGAGGGCTAGTGCCGCACCAGCGGCAGTCAGAAATAATCCCAGGTTGTAAACTGACGCCCATTTCTTATTTGGACTCACGAGTCTGGTAAACTCAGTTACATAAACAATTTCACACGCACCGGGCCCCGTGTCTTCACGGGTCGTACTTGTGTTCCGTGCCGGCCCATCACCGATTTGATAATTGACCAGAAACCCTTTCCACTGCACTTGATCACCCACGTTCGTACTCGCAATCGCTCTGGCAATAGCATCCGTGGCCGGAAGCATATGGTTATTGGAAATCTGATTCAATTTAAATTTTTGCCAGGTCTCTCTCGCTCCTGAACTGACATAACAAGTGAAATCACCATGAGAAAAACTGAGCTGACGATAATCATTTTTTGTATTGAGTCCCCAAATCACGCAGATGTCTCTGGTATTCAGAAAATCATGCCATTCCTTGTGTGAAATATCATTCCAACTTGAGGAGTCATGCTGGGCAACAACCAAGCCCTTAATGTCATAATTGTAGAGCGGTTCAAGTCGATATTGGCAGCCACCTCGCTCAACTACAAACGGCTTTTCTAAAGTTTGCGTCTGCTGAGGCTCGTCGGCAAGATCAACGGAAAGACTGGATGGCGGAGGCAAGCGATGCAATCCCCAAAAGGAAATTGCCGTTAAAACGAGTCCAAGACCTATCCCATGCAAACCAGTTTTCAGATAGCGATAGGAATCAAACTGCACTTTCAATGTGACTGCGGCTCCAGTTTTTTAAAGGTCTTCGGATCGGCGACTCCAAGGTAAATTCCTGAACCAAGAAACCATTCATCATTTACTTTTTCAATATATCCCAATTTTAAGTCATAGCTCTTGGTTGAGGGATTGTCGTGTCTCCTACCTTCCAAATTACAATGGAACAGTGGATTTATTGCAGTCCAGGTTTTTCCAAAAATAACTCATGTCTTAAGGTTTGACATTACCGACAAATCTTGAGGCCTAAGGTCGAGTAGCCGAAAAGCTCTCATTGACGTAGAGGGGGCTTTTGGCCTTTAGAGTCTGTTCCCACAGAATCTCATCGCGACCGGCTCGACATGAGACGTCGATTGTTTCATTTCCAGAGGGATCGTGTTCTTGCGCCACGCACTTTCGCGTTAACCGTATCCCTGCGACGGAGAATCGAGGGCCCCATGACACAAATCAAAGTGGATCCTAACGAATCCACCCTAACTGAATCGCTGCGAATGTGCCCGATGCCACCAGCATCCACAGTGCGACGCCAAGGAGCAGTGGTCGAAATCCAACTTTCTTAATTGTCTCTTTCGAAAGGCCGAGCCCAATTAAAAGCAAAGTCAAAACGAGCATCCGTTTGGCAATGGCCTCAACCCAGTGACCCGCTGCTTGTAGTTCTGGTACCCACGTAACAAGTGCTGCAGCGAGGATGAAGCCCAAAATGAACCAGGGCTTTTTGGCTTTTCCTGACGCATCTGTCTCTTTCCCTTGTTTGATATAGCCAATTGAAAGTGCCACGGGCACGATCCATAATGCGCGAGCAAGCTTAACTGTCGTTCCGATCTCTGCGGCCAGTTTCCCATAGCTAACAGTCGCCCCAACGACCGAGCTTGTGTCGTGAATGGCAAGAGCACTCCACAGTCCAAAAGCTCTCTCTGTCATTTCGAAATGGTGACCGATCATCGGGAAAATGATGAGCGCAACCGCATTCAAAATAAAAACTGTTCCCAATGCGACACTGACGGAATGGGGTTTGGCTCTTATGATAGGCGTGACCGCCGCGATTGCACTCCCGCCACAAATCGCGGTACCGACTGTAATCAGGAGGCCACTTTCCTCATCGACCTTGAATAGTTTCTGAAGAACAGTACCAAGAATAAAAACCCCGGCGATGCTAATGACCGTATAGCCGATTCCTTGAAGCCCAACTCGGGCAACCGTTGCCAAATTCATTCCGGCACCCAGACCGATGACTGAAAATGTGAGCAAACGATGTGTGTAGTTTTTTGTGGGATAAGGGTTTGCCAAGAAAACTGCGATCAACACTCCGGCGATCAGTGCCTCTGCGGCCGAAACAAATGGAAATAGGCATAGCACTGCGGCGACTGGAATCAAAATTCTGGCGACAAACTGTTTGTTCATTATGCTTTCGCTTTCGCAGCGAATATTTTAAAGCACAACATTCCCATGAGCATCGAGGCTACAAAAATGATCGTAGAATTTTGTAAACTGAAAAGTGAAACGACAGCGGGGCCTGGGCAGTAGCCCGCTAGGCCCCAGCCAATTCCAAAAAGAAGACTGCCTAGAATCAGTGGTTTTGAAATGGGCCCATTCTTTGGCGTATGCCACTCGTTTGCGAAAAGCGGCGCTTTCCAGCCGCGAGCGAAGAAATAAGTGCCGCCAAAAACCAGAACGGCCGCGCCCATGACGAAGAGAAGGGCTGGATTCCATGCCCCTCTGACGTTGAGAAACGCAATGATGTTTTGCGGCTGAGCCATTCCAGAAAGGCCGAGACCCAGTGCGAAGATGAGACCTGAAACAAAAGAAATGAGTGAGTGCTTCAAAGGAATCCAGCTTTCTTGACTAACGTTGCTACCAGCATCCCTGTGATTAAAAAAACGGCCGTGGCGACGATTGATTTTTTTGAAAGGCGAGCAACTCCACAGACGCCGTGACCGCTGGTGCAGCCGCCTCCGAGGCGTGTCCCAAAACCCACAAGAAGGCCAGCGATGACCAAAATAGGGGCAGGTGTTTGCAAAGTGCTGACCAAAACATGCGGCGAAAAAAGCCTCAGGAGAATACCGCCTCCAAGTAGCCCCGAAAGGAAGCTCCAGCGCCAATGATTTTCACCTTTGATGACGACGACACTTTCGTAGATGATTCCGCTTAAACCAGTTATGCGCCCGGTAAATACAAAAATGAAAGATGCCGCCAACCCAATCAAAGAACCGCCGATTATTGCGCGGAGAATTTCGTTACCAAAAAGGCTCGCCATTTTTTATTCCCCTGATTGATTGGTCTGTTGAATGTTCTCAACGAGTCCGCAGGCTTGGTTGGCCAGTAGGGCCTCATCAATCTTTTTTGGATGTGGAAGCTTCAACTCAGACATAATTTTTACGAACTGTTCTTTCGTCCGCCCGCCGCCAAGGCGCGGATTGTGTTTTACTTCTGACTCAATTGTCGACGAAGTGAATCCTTTGTAATCATGCGCGGGATAGACTTTCGTTTCTGGAGGCAAGGTAAAAAGTCGACCCGTTACGCTTTCGTAGAGCTTCTCTGCCGAGCCCCCCTGAAAATCCGTGCGCCCCGTTCCTCGGATCAAAAGCGCATCACCCGTAAAAACCATGCCTGAGCAGTAATAACTGAAGGACGCCACTGTGTGGCCAGGAGTTGCCAATGCCTCGATTGTAAAACTTCCGAAGCTAAGCACTTCTTTGTCGGCGACTTTTTGATCCACACAAGGCGCATTGGAATTGACCGGCAGGATGGTTTTTGTGCCGCAGCGTCTTCGAATCTCACCGGCGCCGGTAATGTGATCGGCATGAATATGGGTGTCCAAAACATAAACAAGACGAAGCCCTAGCTCCGCAACGAGCTTAAGATCGCGGTCGATATTTTCGAGCACAGTGTCGATCAAAACTGCCTCTTTTGAGGCCCTATCCCCGAGCAAATAGGTAAAGGTCGAACTTTCGGCATCAAACATCTGATAAAAGATCAAATTCTCAGGCACTCGAGCCTCCAATGTGCTTTACATTATAATATAATCATATTATGCTTTTATAATATGAAAAGGCAAAGAAAATCTTCTGCGCAGGACATGCGAGAAAACTGCGACGAGGTTTCAAAGATTCTCAAGGCTTCCGCTCATCCGCAGAGGCTCATGATTCTTTGTTATCTCTCAGAAGGACGTCGGACAGTTGGCGAAATCGAGGCCTTTTGCGGGAT
>JAYVXN010000370.1:0-13331 GCA_043785085.1 Bdellovibrionales bacterium
GGATCCACATTTTTTAATTCACCCGCCCGTTGCAAAACATAGTGTAGACGGCTGGTGACTGAATCATCGTCACCATAAAGCATGGATTCAGTTTGTTGCGCAAACTCAGAGAGTCGCGCTGAATATTTTAGACGTTTTGTTTCGTTTTCCAATTCTTCTTCTTCGCCAGGTCGAAGCTTGAGACCTCTGATTTCATCTCTCTGATAAACCAGAAAATCCAGACGTTGGGCGCGATTGCGGCTTTCCTGGTGGATATTTTCAACTTCCCCTCGCAGGGCCTGAAGCTGCGAATATTTCGCGGCAAATTCAACCCTGATTTTCCAAACGCCAGTGTACTGATCAAGCAGATCCAGATGATAGGCCCGCGACATCAGACTGCGATTCTCATGCTGACCGGTCATTTCAATCAACGGGACCGAATGTCCAGCAACTTCCACCAGCGGGGCCACGACGTCTCGTAAACTGGCCAGAGTGCTGAGACTGCCGTTCAGATAAATTCGACTTTTGTTTTGCGCGGACACAATCCGCCGCACAACCAGTTCGTCATCCAGGACTTCAATGCCCATTTCTTCGAGCCGACCGCGCACATCGGGGCGGGTCGTCAGGTCAAAGGAGCCTTCAATCACCGCCATATCGGCGCCCGTACGGATTGAATCGGCCAGTGCTTTTTCGCCCATGAGCAGCGCCAGACTTTTTAATAGAATCGATTTACCGGCACCAGTTTCGCCACTGAGAATATTCAAACCTTTGCGAAACTCAATATGCACATTTTCAATAATCGCAAAATTCGAAACCTTTAACTCTAAAAGCATAGAATGTCCTTATGCACGTTCGCCGAATTTTAGTTTCTCACGCAATAATGAAAAATAATTATGCGACGGCTTGCGAATCACGTAATGGTCCTGCGGATTGCGAATCACCGTCACTTCATCATCGACCGTGATTTCGCCGCAGTTGGCACCATCGACGATTAAAACGGCTGCTTTGTTTTTGGATAAAACATGAAAGCTCAATTGTTGATCGTCGGGAAAAATCAAAGGGCGCGTCGTTAAGGCATGCGGACAAACGGGCGTCAGCACAATGGCGCAGACATCGGGATGTAAAATCGGGCCGCCGGCCGCCAAATTGTAGGCGGTTGATCCAGTGGGAGTTGCGACAATCAGGGCGTCGGCTTTAATATTGCCGACCAGATGCCGCTCACTGTAGACGGCCATGCTGAGCAAATGTGAAGAAGAACCGCGCTCTAAGACCATATCGTTCAATGCAATATGCTGGGCGCGAACCTTGTCATGGCGCTTGACGATGACTTGCAGGACCGAACGCTTGAGAAAATCCATTTTGTTTTCAAGGGTCAAGAGCACGACCTTGTAGAGATCCTCAACTTTGGTTTCGGTAAGAAAGCCAAGTGAACCCATATTAACGCCCAAAATCGGTGTCTGCCGACCCTCGAGCATGCGCACAGCTGCTAGATAGGTACCGTCGCCACCCAAAACTATGACCCAATCAATCTGACCGATGTTTTTCTCGGAAACTTGGCGGTTTTTTTCCAGCAGTTTTTGTCCGGGGCTTGCGTAAACGGAATAGCCGCGTTTTATCAGCCACGCCGCCAATTCTTTGGCGACCTTGATCGCAGCTTCTGTGCCCGGTCGATACATCAGTGCAATATTTTTCGGTGCAAATTCGTTCACGGAAGTTGCCGCCGTTTTTACTTTCTTTTTTGCCAAATCATCTTCCTTAAAAAAAGGACATCGCTCATAGCATGCAAATTTAATGCACGCCACGCACTATTTTCAAAAATATTAAATCAAACCATCGCGACGCAGGAGTGCGTCTGGATCCGGTTCCCGACCACGAAAGCGTTTATAAAGTTCCATGGGGTGCTCAGTGCCACCGCGCGATAATATATTGTCGCGAAAACTGTTTGCGACTTGACGGTCGAAGAGTCCCTTTTCTTTGAACAGTTCAAAGGCATCGGCGTCGAGAACCTCTGCCCATTTGTAGCTGTAGTATCCGGCCGAATATCCGCCAGCAAAAATATGTGAAAAGCTGCATGAGGAATTGACACCTGGAACCCGTGGCAAAATTCGCGTGGGTGCGGTGACCCGTTCTTCAAAGGCATCCACATCTTCGATTTCAATCGGATCGCCAGCATGCCAAGCCATATCGAGCAGGCTAAATTGAATTTGTCGCATGGAATTGAAGCCCGCCTGAAAATTCGCGGCAGCTTTAATTTTAGTCGTCAGCTCAACCGGAATTTTTTCGCCAGATTCAAAATGTTCGGCAAATAAATCGAGAGCTTCTTTTTCCAGAACCCAGTTTTCCATAATTTGCGAGGGCAGCTCGACAAAATCCCAGTAGACGTTTGTGCCGGAAATTGAAGTGTAAACACAATCGGATAAAAGCGCATGGAGAGAGTGGCCAAATTCATGAAACAATGTCTTCACTTCATCCAAAGTCAAAAGCGAAGGCTTTGTGGGCGTCGGCTTAGTAAAATTGCAAACGATGCTCACATGCGGGCGTACAATTTGCCCGCCGATCAAACCTTGCTCCCGAAATGACGTCATCCACGCGCCGTTTCGTTTGGTCGCGCGCGGAAAGAAATCCGTATAAAATAATCCGACAAACTTGCCGTTGCTTTCATCGGTGACTTCATACGCCTTCACATCTGGGTGGTAGACCTGAATTTTGTCATTGGCTTTAAAGTTCAACCCGTAAAGCCGTCGTGCATGCTCAAACGCGCCCTCAATGACGTTTTCCAGCTTGAAGTACGGGCGCAAGGCTTCGTCATCAAGATTGAAAGATTTCATTTTTAATTTTTCAGAAAAATACGCATAATCCCAACCCATCAGCTCGGAATCACCGGTGAGCTCTTTCTTTAAAGCGCGCACCTCTTCAATATCTCGTTTTGCAGCGGCCACTGATTTATTGAGTATGCGGTCTAAAAACGTTCGGACCTTTTCAGAAGACTCCGCCATACGCTCTTGCAAAACAAATGCGGCATGGTCTTCATACCCTAGTAATTTGGCGCGGCGATAGCGCAGATTCACAATCTTCTTACAGAGCTCCTGGTTGTCGAATTCGCCCTTGAACGCTCGCGCACCGCTGGCTCGCCACATTTTCTCGCGTAAATCACGGCGATCTGAATAAGTTAAAAACGGAGCCAGACTCGGACCTTGAAGTGTAAAGGCCCAAGAATTTTGTTTCGCTGCTTCAGGAGCCAATTCTTTCGCCGTTTCAGCAGCGGCTTCAATTGCTGATTCCGGAAGTCCAGCGAGATCGGCGCGGTCAGTGAGAATCATCGAAAAGGCGTTGGTGGCTTTGAGAACATTGTCAGAAAATTCTGGCGCCAGTCGCGATAGCTCCTGATCGATTTCTCTTAACTGAGTTTTATTCTCTTCATTCAGCAAGGCCCCATTACGAACGAAATCCACAAAGGTTTTCTCAGTGAGGCGGAGTTTTTCACCCTGCAAAGCCATCTTTTGGCGCTGATCATAGACCTGTTGAATGCGCGCGAAAATTCCGGCATCCAAAGAAACATCGCTGGAAAACGCCGCAATTTTGGGTGAGAAGTCCCGGGCCATGGTTTGCAGTTTGTCGTCAGATTCAGCACTCAGTAAATTAAAGAAAATAGAACTCACCAGGCCAACTCGTTCGGCGGCTGTTTCAAGCACCACTAGCGCATTTTCAAATGATGCTGGCGCTGGATTCGTTTTCATTTCATCTAGTTTGGCTCGGGCTTCGGCAATCGCCGCATCGAGCGCTGGAAAGAAATGCTCTTTCTTCAACTCACTGAATGGGAAGGCACCATGGGGGAGGTTCGACTTAGAGAGAAAGGGATTTTTTGCTTCAGACATAATGATCTGAATAACATAGATTTGGGCTTCCTTAAAAAGAAAACCATGGAATAAAAATCCCGCTTGAAATTCCCGAAGCACAGCATCCAATGCTGCGCATTATTGATCAATTACGGACGCAAATTCCGATGGGGTTGCCCGGGGTGGTCTGAGCGCAACCACCGTAACCGCCACAGTCGTAAGTGCCGACTCGGCACGTCTGCGCGACGCTTGAGTAACAGTTTTTGGGTTGGCTGAAATCATTGTAATAGCCAAGTGATCCGTAACCACGTAGGGAGAAGTCACCTTGACCCGAATATCCCCAAGCCAAGTAGTTATAGCCTTGGAGTTGTTGGTTGGCGACACAACCCATTCCATATGAACCATCGCATACCGGTACCGTGCCCATCTGACAGCCACAGAATCCCTCATTCGAATAGGGATTATAGCCGCCGCCGGGGTAACTGCTGCCGTAAGGACTAAAGCCGTATTGCTGGTACGGATTCCAGTTTTGCGGATTATAGGAATTATTCAAACAGCTTTGTGCCGTCGGCACCGTGGCCCAATGAGAATTGGGATCGCTGTTTTGATTTTTATTTTGAGAGGGATCACAAGCTGTCAGGCCAAAGCCCACTGCTAGGATCAGAATTAATTTTTTCACCGAGTTCTCCTTCACATTTTAGACCTTTCCGCATCCGGTCTCATCCCCGACCAATCGTTTAGAGTGCAGAAAGTTAACCGCGCACAGATTATTTCCAATAATCGTGCCATTCGCACAGTTCGCTTGATGGTGCGGCAAGTGGCCAACTTATTGAAATAAATCAGTTTTGGATAGGTGATCGATTCATGCGCACGCACTCTCTTAGGAGATTTTTCAGCCCTGATGAAAATACTTCCCTGCCCTTTGGGAGGTCGCTGACTCCAGGTCAATAGTCGTGAGTCAATTCAATTCAATTCAATTCAATTTCGCCTTCCGCGCGAAGCCGATTGGCTTCTTTCTTATAAATTCGTTATGATGAATCTAAGCTAGCCTGCAGTTCTTCGATTTTAGGTTCAAGGAGCGAACCACTATGAACACTAGGACGGTCTTCCTCATTGCTTTATTCACGTTCGCTGCGGCCCAAGCTTCTGTGCCGAAACTGCAATTGCAAAAACCGCATAAATTAGGTGAATCTGTGCGTGAAGGCTTCATCGTTGGCGGAATGGCGGGCGATGAATTCAGCCTTTTGAAATTTCAACGGAGCGATCGGCCCGGTGGTGTTGAGCGATGGACCCTCACCTATGGTGACCGTGCCGGGGCACGGCTGCACGGACCACCTGGTTATTTTCACTTGCAACTTGATCCCGGAAGCAAACGCTTAATTTTAGATCTGGCCCAGGTCAATCGCACCGCCGTCGATCAGAAAGACTTAGCCAAATTGTTTTTGGATTCACGGGTTGTGGCCGCGAGTTCGATGAGCATGGATCCGCAGGATCAGTCGACCAGTCTGGTTTTTTTACTCAAGGCTCCATTGGAGATTCATATCGAAAAGGATTTGGGGAGCGGTCAACTTGTGATCGACCTGAAGCCGATCATCAGTGGAGAGATTCCGCTATGAGCAAATTAATTTTATTTATTCTCACCTTGAATCTTTTGCTTTTATCAAATGCCGAGGCCCGTAAGTTTGACTTTAAATCAAACTGGTTGGCGAGCTCGATTGGCGGCTCCTGGGGCCCTTCACAGCTGGGTGATAAAGGCTATGCCGATTCGAGTGGCCCTCAGACCTTTTTTAATCAAAAGGTTGAATCAAATTTCAGTGGCGATTTTTCCGTGCTCATGGCTCTTGGACGGATGAACATTCGCTTGGGGGCGGAACTTTTGATTCCGCGAACGCTCAGTGAACTTCAGGGAACGAACGCCGCAGGCTCACCCTATTTTCAGGTTAAATCTTCGGTCTTCTCCGTAATTCCTGAAATAAATATTGAGTTTGTGTTGCTGCAAACAATGAACGCCAAAGTGTTTGCTGGTGTCGGTGGTGGCTACGCTTTTACCACGTTGAAAAACCAATACACGTTTACCGCTCTCGGCAACAGCCAATATCCAGGTATTGGTGATTACACAGAGAGTTCAAGCTCAGCTGATCCAATGTACCAAGGTCTCATTGGTTTTGAAGTTTTGATGTCAGACAACGTCACGTTTACGATGGACGGCGGCTATCGTTATCTTCCGGTCAGAGGCTTAAAATATAATACCGACAATAATGGTCTTGATGCGCACAGTCACAAAGCTGGAGACACGGTGATCAATGATGACGGCACACAACGCTTGTTGAATTTGAGCGGTGGCTTTGCGGCGATCAGCTTTCGCTTTTATCTTTTATAGGACTAGTGGAGCGGCCAACTCCATAGAGCTTTTCTATGACGTCTTTGAATTCAGCGTCGACAAATTTTCGTTTGACCTTAAGCGACGGCGTCAGCTCGCCATTTTCAATGGTGAAGTCGCGATTGAGAATGGCAAAATTCTTAATCGACTCATAGCTAGCGAGATTGGCATTCGCATCAGCCACTGCTTGCCGAATCAGCTCGCGGACATCGGCATTTTGTGAAAGACTGGCCGCATCTTTATAAGAAAGATCTTTTTCGATGGCGACTTTTTTAATCGCGTCCATGTTCAAAGTGATCAGTGCCACAATATATTTTCGCTGGTCGCCGTGGATATGAACGTTTGAGATGAATCGACTGGCTTTCAAAAGCCCCTCGAGTTTCTGCGGGGCCACGTATTTGCCGCCGGCTGTTTTTATTAAATCTTTTTTGCGGTCTGTGATGCGCAAGAACCCATCGGCGGACATCTCTCCAATATCACCAGTGTGAAACCAGCCGTCAGTCAACGCCTGGGCGGTGGCCTGCGAGTCGTTGTAATACTCTTTCATTACTTTCTTGCCATGAATCAGAATTTCGCCGTCTTCGGCGAATTTGATTTTGGTATCACCTAATGGTTTTCCCACCGAACCGAAGCGGTAGTCAAACGGTGTGTTGACACAAATGGCCCCAGTGGTTTCAGTTAAACCGTAGCCTTCAAGAATGAGGAGCCCGGCAGCATGGAAAAATTCACCCAGTTGCGGGCTTAAGGGGGCACCGCCACAAACAGCGAAGCGCAGTTGCCCGCCCATTTTTTTGTTCAATGGCGCAAAGACGAGTTTTTTCGCCAATTGATATTTAAGTGAAATCGCGATCGGCACGGGTTTTTTTTGAATTTTGATTTGGCTAATTTCATGGCCGACCGACATGGCCCACTGAAATATTTTACTGCGCACGGGGCTGATTTCGGCTTGGGCGAGAATCCCATTATAAATTTTTTCAAAAATCCGTGGCACTGTGATCATGATGGTGGGCTTGATTTCGGCAAGATTATCTTTCAAATGATCGATACTCTCCGCAAACGCCATGGTGAAACCTGTGAGTACATGGCCCCAGATTTCTAATCTCCCTAGGATGTGCGCAAAAGGTAAAAAGGTCAGCGAGCGATCTTTCACAGTCACGCCAAGAAGCGGAAAAGTATCACTGACTTCACTCATAATTTGTTGATGGGTGAGAACGACGCCCTTTGGTCGCCCGGTGGTGCCAGAAGTATACAAAATCGTTGCTGTCTGAGAGAGGCGAATAGCCACACTGGAGTCGGCAAACCACTGCGGATTTTTTTTAATATGTTCTTCGCCATATTCTTGAAGTTTGCTCAGCGACTGCACATCGGAGTTTGGGGAAACCTCATCAAAATAAATTATTTTTTTAATAGCTGTACAGCGGCCAATGACATCGCGATAGCGACTGAGAAGAGTTTCGGACTCACAAAAGAGTACGGTTGCCTGCGAGTCCTGCATAATGAATTCAAGGTCTTCAGCGGTACTGCTTTGGTAAATCGGCACGGTGATGGCGCCTTGCGAAAGTACAGCCAGGTCAACGACTGCCCATTCAAAGCGCGTGTTTGAAAAAATCGCGACTCGATCGCCGGCCACTACGTTCAACTGGGCCAAGCCCGCAGCGGTTTGTTCCACATCATTGCGATAGGTTTTCCAAGAGATTTCAATCCAGCGCTTTTGGCGTGGGACCAGCATGGCGGTTTTGTCCTGCTGGCGATCAGTGATTTCCAAAAATTTAGTGCAAATTGTCGTGTCTGGCATAGTTGTGCTTCAACGATGCTACAAAATCATTAGAGGGTCGAGTTATTTTTTGAATTTAGGGGCAGGAGTGAAGCGGGAATTAGCCGCAGGCACCAACGAGATCTTTCTCACTTTATTTTC
Organism: Bdellovibrionales bacterium; assembly: GCA_043785085.1. Taxonomy (GTDB): domain Bacteria; phylum Bdellovibrionota; class Bdellovibrionia; order Bdellovibrionales; family JAMPXM01; genus JAYVXN01. The sequence continues at coordinate 8,111 of JAYVXN010000370.1, forward strand.
TGCGACGTTGACTTTTGCTTCGGCCGAAGCTTTGGTCACCGGATCTAATACCTGAATCAGGACTTCTTGATCTGCAGGGATCGGGTAGTTTTGCGTGGACATGTCGGCTGGGACTTTTTTGCCATTAATGAACAGATCGCCGGCGCCGATGATCGAAATATCTAAATAGGCAACTCGCGCTTTTTGCAGCTCTTTGCCAACACTGAGCCCGGCACGCACGGTGATTTTCTCAGACCAGGAAAAGTAACCCGTTAACCGTAGCGAAATGTTTTTGGTCTCTCCGTCCGGCACAATAAGCGTGTCCGGAGTTAAGCTGCCGGTCGGTTTGTCATCGATTAAAATCTCAGCTCCCGGCGGTGTACTCCAGATCGAAATCGGCACTGCGGGCCTCGAGGCAAGTTCAGTTTTTTGCGGACCGAAATCACGTGGGGGTTCCATGAAGCCCCAGGTCACCAGGTAATTGTTGATAAAGCCAATTGTCTCTTTTGGCCGAGTCATCGCGAGGTAGCCAACTGTTCCCATTCCCGATACCAAAAAGACAATAACAACGTTGGTGATCCATGCAGACGCGCGTGCGGCATAAATTGAGCGAGTTCCTGGATAGGGACCGGTGCCGCTATAGGTGCCACCGGAATAGCTATGGCCCATGTAAGTTTGCTCTCCGCGACCCGGTCGCGTGCTGCCATCGATGCGCAATTCTTCCGTGCGTGGTTGAACGGGCATTTTTTTGGAAGGCGGAGGTTTTGTCTTAGCCCGGGGAGGCGGTTTAGGCATTGTCCGCGAAAAATCTTTGAGGTCTCGGCCCAGATCACCAAAGTCCGGCAGCGCACGGGTGTTCACCGGTGCGTCTGGGGTCGGGGTGGTCGCCGTCGGAAAACCCGGTGGCGGGGCATTTGTTATATGTTCTTTGTTTACAAAATTCGGTTCTGCGTCCGGATCTGTCGGCTCATACGAGCCGACACTCGATGCCGAATCCGTCCCGGTAACGCTCGTACTCTCGAGAGCTTTTTCTTCTTCCGGAGGTGGTTTGGAAATCAGCTTTGCAAACTCGATTTGTTTTTTGCGATTTTCAAGAATTTCACTGGCAAAAAGAGTTTTAATGAAAATGCTGAAATCATGTGGGGAAAAGTCTGGATACTGACGATTGAGAAAACGATTCAGTTCACGGTGAAAGGCAGCCGCCGTTTGATAGCGCAAATTTCGGTCGCGGGCCAAGGCCTTGTTGCAAACTCGTTCCAGTTCTTGCGGAATGTTCGGGTTGATTTTGCGCAGACTCGGAATTTGGCATTCGCGAAGTTTTCGCAGAGTATTGATTTCGTTGTTAGCGACAAAGAGCCGGTCATTGGCGAGGAGTTCCCAAAGCACAATTCCGAGAGAAAAAACATCGGTTCGGAGATCGACCACTAGACCCTCGGATTGCTCCGGACTCATGTAGCCAAATTTACCTTTGAGCATCCCAGCGCGGGTGGATTCTATTTGCGTCTCGGCCTTGGCGATACCGAAGTCGACGATTTTGACTTCGCCTTCAAAACTGACCATGACGTTTTGCGGACTCATATCACGGTGAATGATGTTGAGAGGTTTACCGGTATTGGCGTCTAAACAGCGATGTGCGTGATCCATTCCACCGGCGACTTCTTTGATGATATACAGCACTTGTTCGATACTGAACGCGAGATTGCTCTTTTTCATTTTGTTCAGAATTTGGCGAAGATTGCGGCCTTCGACATAATCCATCACCAGAAAAAACTGCTCTTTGTGCGTTCCGAATTCAAAGATCGAGACAATGTTGCTGTGGCTGAGATTGACGGCGATCTTCGCTTCTTCTTTAAACATCTCAATAAATTCGGGGTTTTCTGTGTATTGAGGGAGGATGCGTTTCATCGCGACAAATTTGTTGACGCCGCTGGCACCCGTCGACTTCGCAAGATACACCTCGGCCATACCGCCCATGGCGATCTTCTCAAGTAGAATGTATTTGCCAAACTGTTCTGGACCTTGCGACACTTTTTCTACCTTTAGTTTTCTACATTTGGTTCATCGGCCAAACGGATAGATCGCTAAAGCTAGAATTTGCAATCGTCTGCACGTGCTGGACGATGATCGAGGTCAATATGCGTTGGATCGGCCTAACAGGAGGCATCGCCTCCGGTAAATCGACAGTGACACGCCTCCTGCGGGCGCGCGCACTGGATGTCATTTGTGCGGACGATCTCGCTCGCGAAGTCGTGCGGCCAGGGACACCTGGACTTGCGGAGGTTGTTGCGGCCTTTGGTCCTGGAGCGGTGCTGGCTGACGGAACATTGAATCGCAAACAAATCGGCGCCGCGGTTTTCGCCGATCGCAGTCGATTGCAAATTCTCGAAGGAATTATTCATCCACGCGTGCGTGTTTTGGCTCAGGAGAAACGCCGCGAGGTTGGAGCCACGGGTCAGAAAATCGGATTTTATGATGTACCGCTTTTGTATGAAAAAAAAATGCAGGCTGATTTTTCGGCAGTTGTGGTCGTCGCCTGCTCAGTGGCCATCCAAAAACAGCGACTCATCCTGCGGGATGGCTTTACCGAAGCCGAAGCTGAGCGGCGCATCCAGGCGCAATTGCCACTCATTGAAAAGGTCAAACAGGCCGATTATGTGATTGAGAATGAGGGCACTTTGCCCGAACTTGAAGATAAAGTAGATTTATTTGTAAAAGAAATTCTCAGCTACCAGGCCCAAGAATAACCCAATGATAGAATGGCTTCTTGCGTGCTGATGCTGGCAATGGCTTCAAGTTCCACGCGAATGCTCATCGGGGGCGCCACCAGTTGCTCAAAGCCAATAGAGCCGCGCCCTTGAAAATTTTGATATTTCAAAAATGCCGAGATACCGTCTCCCGGATCGACGCTGAAGCCCATGCCGCCCTTGTAAAAGGGGCGAAAGCGACTGCGGGATAAAATCCAGCGGCGGCTGAGATGGACCTGACCGGTCCCGTTGGAAATCACATCTGCCCCGACTTCGTAACTGCGCAAGTCGGCATCCTGAAGCAAAAGTTCAAAGCCAATTAAATAAAGAAAAGAGCCATCCTGGGCATATTTCTGTGTGTCGTAGATCGTGCCGAGGCGTGGTGAAATGGCCTTGTGATACGGATAGTAGTAATCGCCTCGTCCCACCTGCATTAAATCACGGTAATTGACGTCCGTCTTGGCCGGCTTCGCAATATCCACGGTGTCCAGATGCAAGCGATCGGCTGGTTCGCTCTTCTCCGACGAGAGCGCGTCAGCTTCGATTCCTGAGTCGGGGAGTGTCGAAGATGAGACTGCCAGCGCCGAGGAGAAGTTGCAAAAAAAACCGAGTACCGCGACCGCGAAGGTTTGCCGTTTCAACAGCGTAGAAACGGCAAACCTTCGCGGTACTAAGACAAAGGTCAAAATGTAAAGTGCCAATCGAGCAAGCATCAGTAAAAGTATATCTTAATGCAGAGACTCGTAATAAGATTTTTAGATCGGGCTTTCGAAAAGTTCATGGAGGAATTTGCATGATCGCGCGAAACGCTTCGGCGCTAACAGCCGTCTTATTTGCTAGTTTAGGTTTTTCAAGTTTCGCATTTGCGGCGGCGCAAACCGGTGAGGCGATCGATTTTACGATTCAACAGCCTTTCGTCAGTGCCCGGGCCCTTGGTATGGGCAATGCGTTTACGGCGGTCGCAGATGATTATTCCGCAATTTTCTACAACCCGGCTGGACTGGCCCGACTCGACAATTGGGAATTGAATTTTGAAGTCCGCGCTATGATCGATAAAGATGTTCTCAAATTAAAAAACGATATCACGACCGCCAGTGCCAGCGGCAATGTATCGGATATCACGACGCTTCTGCAAAGCAATTACGGCCACCATTATTCGTTTCGCTTGCCGACCGCAGGCGCTTATTGGGTGAAACCGCATTGGGGCTTTGCTATCGTCCCGGCGGACTTGTCGGCGGAGCTTGAGATTCACCAAAATGTTGGCCCGACTTTGAGCGCGGTCGGAACCCAAGACACGACCGTTGCTTTATCTTACGGACGCGATGTCCACTGGGCAAAAGACCATCATATTTCATGGGGTCTGACCGCGATGGCCGTCTACCGCGGATATTTCAACAAGCAATTGACGGCGATGGAAATTGCCCTTGATAACAATCTCCTCAGGCCCTCTGATGCGCAAGAGGGAATGACCATTGACGGAACCTTCGGCACGCTTTGGTCTCCGGTCATTGGTGAAAATGCTATGTTTTCTTTTCTCCGCTATTTTAAGCCGACCTTTGGTTTTGCGGTTCGTAACCTTGTCGACTACGGCTTTACCACGAACTACCACTTCATCAACGCCCAATCACAAACTCCACCAAAATTGGAACGACGCTATGATATCGGCACTATGTGGGAGTTGCCTGATTGGTGGGTGTTTCGTTCGCGTTTTGCCTTTGATATGCGCGATATTGGCTATCACAATTGGACGCCGAGAAAGGGCACACATGCCGGGGTTGAATTTCTTTGGAAGCTCTTTGGTTGGTGGCAAGGCGGCTGGCGTGCCGGAATTAATCAAGGTTATTGGACCGCGGGTGTCACCGGAAAGCTGGGGATTTTTCAACTTGATTTAGCGACGTACGGAGAAGAGGTCGGCAATGCCGATGCGCCAGTTGAAAACCGCCGCTATATGGTCAAAGCCAGTCTTGATTTCTAGTCCTTTAAGGGTTCTGCAAATAGGTGAGAAGCTGCGCTCCAATAGTTTGTGGATCGCCATTTCCTGCGGTAATCGCACCTTGAATCGTCGTGCACACCTTGTTACCGGCAAACTGACTTCCGGGCGCGCAATAGGCGGTGTTTGCCGTTGATGCCAGATTGCCTAGTTGGGTATTGGTGGCCGGACTAGGCGTTGAAATTAAATTTGCAATCGCATTTTTAAAAGTGCTCGGATCAATTCCTGCAGCAGGGACGGTTGTGCCAGTTGCCGTGGCAATCAAAGTCGCCATGGAGGTGGCGGTTGCTAATCGGATCATGGCGTTGATGCCAGATGCCTGACAGTCGCTGAGGGCCTGATTAGCAGCAGCGTTGCTATTGAAACTTAAGAATCCCATCGCCGCCATGAAGGGATTATTGCCAGCGGTGGATTTTTTAATTTGCTGAAAGGCAGCGGCAAATCGCGTGCTGGTGAAGCCTTGTGAAATATAATCGGCCGAGCAGCGAATCAAGTAGGATCGGGGACT
>JAYVXN010000371.1:0-4222 GCA_043785085.1 Bdellovibrionales bacterium
GCACCCCACCCAACCCCTGCCCCCTCGCTCCGCGTTCCTGACCACTCCCCCCCAACGAAAGAAGTTGGTGGAAAGTGGTCAGGAAACGGGGGCAGGAGTTGGGTGGGGAATACAAATACAAAATAGATAAAAAATAATATTAATAGAGGAGGTGGAAGATGAATGAAGGAGAAATGAAGACAGAAAACAAAGACGAAAATATAGCAAAGATTGGAATTACGAAAGAAGCGGATCGCGCGGTGACTGTGGTAGTGGCGAGAGTTAACGATGGTTTTGAAGCGGGCAAGGCATCAAAGCAAGACGTCACAAGTTATGCAATCTTGAGATTTTGCGCGGCTTGCACTGATTCCGATGTGTTTGATATAAGAGAATTGTTTTTTAATCCGATCGCTCTGATGGAGGCGACATTGCGAAAAGCAAAAGAAACTGGAGAGATTCCAGAGTCATTGCGGGATCTCTTGTTTCAGCAGTTTGTTTCGACAAGCGGCAATGGACACCAGGCGAAAAAATCAAAAAAGAGCTTGAAATCGGATGTTACCAATGAGAACATTGTTTCCACGGAAGGTGCTGCTTGACGCCAGCTAAATTTAAACAAATCCGAGAAGATTTGGGCTTGAAACAGGCGGAACTTGGAGAATTGTTGGGCCTTAAGGGGAGAATTGCAGTCACCCATTACGAGACTGGGTTTCGCAATCCGAATCGCCTGATTGTTGCGCTCATGGAGATTTTTAGTGAGTGGCCCGAGAAAAAATCTTTGGAACTTCGAGAAGAGATTCGTAGTCGAATCGTTAATGCGAAGTCCAAAAAGCGAAAGCGGTCCTGATGTCGGACTCTGGAGAGAATCCGCGTAAGGAAGACTTTAAGAAAGCACGGGAGCTAAAAGTGGTGGTAAATTTCGAGATGGATGATAGTCCCGAGGGAATCCAAAGGTCCAAGCAAGCGAAAATGATCATTTGCGAAATGATCTTGCTTGGCAGAAAAAGGGGCCGACCATCTGAGAAAGAGGAGGAACTTAATGAAGCCGCTTAAGATCGGGGCATACATAAGAGTGTCAACGGAAGATCAGGTCAATACCTTCGAAGGGTCGCTTGAATCGCAAAAATATCGGATTCAGGAGTTCGTACAATATAAAAATCGTCAAACCTCGGGCTGGGGAGATCTCGTCGAGTATTATGTCGAAGAGGGTATTTCCGCTGGTACGACGAATCGACCTATGTACCAAAAGATCATGAGTGATGTGCGCAAAGGGAAAGTGAATCTGATTTTGGTGAGCGATCTTACGCGTCTGTCGAGAAACTTGCTCGACTTTTGCAATTTGATTAATGAGCTTGAACGGCACAAGGCGAGTTATCTTTCGATGAAGGAGCAGTTTGATACAAGCACCCCTATTGGTCGTATGATGGTCTATATAATCATTGCGCTCGGACAATTTGAACGGGAGCAAACCTCCGAACGTGTGTCGGTGAATTGCCATTCACGTGCGCTGCGCGGTCTGATGAATGGTGGGCCCGCTCCGCTTGGATACGATAAGAATCCCGATAAAAAGGGCCTCTTGGTGGTCAATGACCGTGAGGCGGAAGTCGTGCAAACCATCTTCCGCACATTCCTTGAATGTGGTTCACGTGCGAAAACTATTGAAAAGCTTCGAGAGATGGGAATTTGTCCAAAGAGAACTTCCAAGAAGTCTCAATCCCGTGGACCCGCGAGCTGGTCCGTGCAAAGCCTTGGCAGTCTTCTCCAGCATGCGGCCTACATTGGACATCGCGAGGTCAATAAACTCTATAAGGATGAAGACCCGGCCCACTTGAAACCCTGGCAGAAATATCAAATGGTGAAGGCTTCTTGGACCCCGATTCTTGATGAAGATCTATTTTTCGACGCTCAAAAGCTTCTCGAAGAAGCCAGCAGTAATGAGCGCACCAGAATACAAAACGGAGAAAAGAGAGTCTTTTTACTCACGGGCATTCTTTCTTGTGGCGAGACTGGATTGCCACTTGTTGGGCAGGCCGGTCACGGCTCCTCTGGCAAGGTCCATCGCTATTATCACTACGTGCGAAGGCCTAAGGATCTAAAAAATATCAGACCGAGACTCAGCGCGGACGAGCTTGAAGAGAAACTCATAGGTGAGTTTAAGACTGCCCTGACGACCGCTGGATATTTTGATAACCTAGAGAAGTTCCTGCGAGAGCAATCTGAAGCCAAGAATAAACAATCCGACTCCGAATATGATCGCGTCCAAAAGGAGCTATCGGACATTACAGAAAAAATCAGAATAGTTTGGGCCAACCAGGCGCGAATGCAACTTGGAGAAGAAGCGCTGAGACTTGCCGCTGAGGAACTCAATCGACTGGCGAAGCGGAAAGAGGACTTGGAGAGATATGTTCTGGGATTAAATCGTGAGCCCAAGGATTCGGCTGCGTTTAAATCGCAGGCGCTTTTCGTCGAGAAACAGATGCGGGCACTCCTTCAAGGGTGGCCCAAGGCGAGTTCAGCGATGCGTAAGCGACTCCTACGGCGTACGGTTAAAGAGATTGTTGTGACCAGCGAAGAGATGCGAATCACCTTCTGGCTCAGTGCCGAGGCGCGTGATGAATCTCTTTTTGACGGCTCTGAAATCGAGGCCGCCAAGGCAAAAAAAATCCTGGCCTTCCGAGGAATTTCTCCTCAGAGCCAGGATCGTAATTTGGGGATCAATAGTTCAGGAAAGGTGGGAAATGGTAGCGGGAGAGGGAATTGAACCCCCGACACACGGATTATGATTCCGTTGCTCTAACCAACTGAGCTACCCCGCCTCAAAAGACAACATGTTGATCAAACTGAGGTCGCCAAACTACTTTTCTGCAATCTGTCAGTCAACTATCTTCTACCAAAACGGCAAAATTCAAAGCGTTGACACGGCTCTGGTAAACGCATGGAATTGATTCGGGGATTTCTAATTTCGAATGGCTGCTGAATTTTCCCGCGTGGAATCGCGTAAGGCAATTCAGCAGCTCAAACTATCAAGGAGGAAGCATGAATTTGAACAAGAACCTGGCCCTGACACTAATCGCCAGTCTCTCAATGGTCTCTTGCGGCGCGCCAAAAGACGCAGGCAGTCTTAAGAGCCAGACCCAGAAAACCACATATATCTTAAATTCTAAAATAGTGAATTCGACACTGACCGTCACTGACCAGGCCGGCAATGCTATTGCCGACGCAAAGGTGCTCATTGGCTCAGCTGTCGACACGCCGTTTTCAGGAAATTACCTGATCACAGACGCAAGCGGATCGCTGGCGATTCCAGCTGGCTGGACATCGGCACAACCGGTGACCATCGATGCTCCTGGTTTTGTGCGCACGACATTTATGAATCAAACTCCGATTGCTCAGAACTATCAATTGCGAGCAGCTCCGGGAACGGCAAAACTGGAAGTCGACGGCACCGCCACTGACTTCGGCAATATTCAAGGCGGCGACACTGCGGATGTGGCTCTCGTCATGCCGATGCTCACCCACGGTCAGTATTTGAACTTTCAACTGAATTCGATTTTAAGCCCTGAAAATGATGTGCTGGATGTGATGGGCCGCCAAGTGATGGTGCCGAGCAATCTGGCTGTGCCGAATCAGTCGCTGAATTACAGCTTTTTCAATATAACGTTAAATAAGCCGGGCTACCGCCAATTTTTCACTGATTCGGGCACACATAAAATGACGGCGACTCACTGTCAATTTCCGGTGACCGATGTCGTGGATGCGATTCGCGCGAAGAAATCATTTTTTGAAATCCTGAATTTCTTTGATTTCGTCGGTGGCTCGGTGCGAACCGCGCAAATTACGGCGAGCCGAACCAACTTGGACATCCCGGTTGGCGAGATGAGCTTTTCACCATCGATTCCGATTCAAGCGCCGATGTTTGACTCTAAATACGGCATGGTCGCAATTTCTCTAGTTGATGACGGTGGAACTTTCTTCCCAGCTGATTTAAAGCGCGTCATGTCCAAAGCTCAGGCGACTTTGAAATTTCCGACTCAAAGCTCAGCAAGTGGCGAAGTACTCTCGGTCTTAAAGCAAACGGCGAATGTGACTGTTGGCGCGATCGCGGATGAGATGAGCTCAGTGATGCTGCCCTCGAATCAGTCAAACGCAATCGAGTTTTTGCCGATCGTGAAATCTCCGAGTGTGAGTGGCAATACACTGAACATGTCTCCGCCGACCTCTGCCAATATCAAACCGGTTGCGACCT
>JAYVXN010000372.1:0-4219 GCA_043785085.1 Bdellovibrionales bacterium
GAAGCAACGTGTCCACTTGTTGTCTTGGTTCATGGCGCTGGCGGCGTAGATCGTACTGGGTTTGGCTTTTATCCGCAAATTCAAAATGCGTTCTTGAAAAATGGAATCGCGACGCTTTCATGGGATAAACTTGGAGTTGGAAAGTCCTCGGGACATTGGGAAAACCAGAGTTTGGATAACCGCGCGGACGAGATACTGTCTATCGTTGCTGAAATAAAGAAAAAATATCCTCGAATTGCCCCAGACAAAATTGGGCTTTCGGGAATAAGCCAAGGCGATTGGGTATTGCCGCTCGCCGCCTCAAAAAGTAGTGACATAGCATAAACCCAGGTTTGCAGGGTGTCGATTTGGCCAACAGCTGCGAACCCCATCACGACACTCGCGCACAGAGCAAAAATTTTATCGAAGTTCATGGTCGGACCTCCTGGTGGTTACTATTTTGAGATTGCTGATGTAGAAGTTGCACAATATAAAAGACAGTCGGCTGTTTCCATACTTGGCCTTTTCTCGGCTTAAGCATGCGCTCATTCAAGTATCTGGCGATTGACGTTGGATTTTTACCCTGGCGCCACTGCCGCTCAATAATCTGCAAGATCGGGAACTCCCGAGGGTCCTTTTGCAATCGACCCTCAAGGTAACAAAAACCATATGGCGGCGGCGCTGAATTCTTAAATCGCTGACGTAAAACTTCGCCGGAGCTGACGGACTTATTCGGTCTGAGCGTCACTCCGCCGGCGCCAAGCTGGTCGCGGAGCGTGGGATAGGGATAAGGTACCTCAACAGCCGCCAATGTGCACGCAGCAGAACTCGCAGCCAATGCGGCAACCAGCGCCAATACAGCTTCAACGATCGTTAAGCGCGATGCTTCAGGAAACTTTGCCGCTGGCACAGCTACTTTAACCTCGGCTAATTTAAGCTCAGTAGTTTACAAGGACTCCGGAGCCAATACTGTCACTGTTCAAGCGCCCACTACAGTCTCAACATCGTACACGCTGAAGTGGCCAGCTGCTGTTGGTAGTTTAAATCAAGTTCTAACCACCGATGCTTCCGGGAATTTGTCTTGGACAACTCCGGCCTCAGCCCCCGTGACCAGCGTGTCTGTCACCGCACCCATCACTAATTCAGGAACGGCGTCTGCTCCCAATATTACGATTGCTAAAGCCGATGCCACACACGATGGTTATTTGGCTCAAGGCGACTGGTCGACCTTCAACTCTAAACTTGGCACTGCTTCAACTTTCAGTGGTGACGTGAGTGGTACTTCCAGCTTAACCGATGCTTTTAATCTGGGATTTAAGACCAACAACACGACTCAGATGACAGCTCTTGTGGGAACAAATAACGAATATATCAGCATTTGGATGGGCACATGCACCACCTCAGGTACGACCATCGCGGTTACCATGACTGCTTCAGGCGCAAATGCAGTGTTTGCGCTTGAGTTTTCCGGCGTTTCATCCACTATCGACACGAGTGGAACACTCGAGAATGGTTCAGCCTACGTCGCTGACACGGGAGCTATTACAACTACCAATGCTAATGACCTCGTCATAGCAGCCGGCGTCCAAACGGCCTCTGGTGGCACTGAGTCATCGTTTTCCCCAACACCTGCCACAGGATGGGTGGATATCGGGGGTGTCCATTATGGCACGACGGGAGTGGCCCAAGTGTTAGGTATGTGCGCTTACCGGATCGCCAGCGCGACGGCTAGTCATAGAATGACATGGACTTCAACCAGCGCGGCCACATGCGGCGCCGCTATTGTCGCCATAAAGTCCACGTAGGCCTCGCCAGCTGTCCTAAGAAATACTTCCGGCAACGTAGGCATCGGAACGACATCTCCGAATTACCTGCTTGAAGTCGCGGGCACGATCTCAAACATGTCCAGTGGTACCGGTGCAGTTCAGCTTACCGGTGGTGCTGCTCCGGCAGCTCTCGCGGCTGGCGTCGGCAATGTATATGTGAATTCCAACGGCATGCTCGAGTGTCAGTACGGAGCTTCGCAGACTGAATGCATTCCGACCTACAACACAGCGACCAATTCGATAGGCGCCAACGTGACCATGACCAGCGCTACCAGTATCTCATTGTAGGCGATTCTGACTCCAGGCTCTACCACTTCGTATTACATTAGTTGCGAAAGCTCAACAACCGGCGGCACTTTACATGCGACAACTACTACCGCTGGATCGGCAAATGCCTCTTCTCTCTCCGCGTTTAGGCTGAAAATAACTGGGAAATTATATGCGAACGGCTTGGTACATGGTTTGCTTAACAGTAGTAATGGGGGCCACCCCCAGCGCTTTCGCCAAGCGCGAATGATCGGCAGGTCAAGGCCTCCTGGCAACGCCAGGCTTATGGCCCAAACCGGAACGATATCAACGATCACACAAAATTGGGCCAGTTCGGAAGTGTATGCTGGTAGCGGGACGGTCATGCAGTCGATACCCGTTGGGAAATCGGCAGCGGTGGGTGATGTGCTGGTTATGCTCTGTGGTTCGGCAGCGACCATTCTCTCCGGGGGATCGCTGACCCCACCTGTGAGCGCGGGGGTGGAGCCAAGCGCTCCATGTTCAGTGGTACCTTGCCGGTTCTGACCCTTACTTAACTCATTTATTGACTCTTGATCTTAAATGACCTATAGTGGTCTTAGGAGGTCATAATGGTTAAAGCTGCGATATCAGAATTCAAAGCTAAGCTTGCAAGTTACTTGCGTCTCGTTAAAACTGGCGAACAAATCGAAATTCAAGACCGGGGAGTGACGGTAGGAATTCTTTCAGCTCAGCCGTCGGAAGAGGCTCCATTGGTTATTCTCGCAAGCAAGAATCCAAAATTGCTTGCTCAACTCAAAGCGAAGGTCACGTTGGAAAACGTAGATCCCGTTCAACTTCTGTTGGAAGATAGGGGAAGGCGATGACTGCTTATATTGATAGCTCCGTTTTCTTACGAATTCTTCTCAATCAAAAAGCGCGTCTGAAGAAATTTCACCAAGTGACAAAACCGGTTGCCAGTTTATTATTGAAAACAGAAGTTTTGCGAACGATTGACCGTTTAAGAGTGACGGGCAAAATAAACGAAGATCAATTCGTAACGCTGACATCTCAGGTGCATGAAAGCCTCAACTCCATTGAGTTCATCCGCCTTAGTGATTCGATTGTGAACAGTGCCGGCGGAAGCCTTCCGATCGCCTTGGGCACGCTTGACGCCATTCACCTTGTGTCCGCTCTAAGTTGGAAAAACTCAAGAAAAGAAGAAATTGTCTTTTTAACGCATGATGAATTGCTCGGTAAAGCTGCGCTGGCCGCTGGATTTGCTGTTATGGGATGCAAATAATGAATTAGTAACCGGCTCGAAGTGGGAACGTCGGCATCGGGACGACATCACCCTCTTATGCATTGCAGGTGAACGGCACCGCCAACGCCACCACATTCCTAATGAACGGCTCGAGCAGTGCCGAGGCCACAAAAATAACGAATGCGGCTGAGGCCGTCAGTGTCAGCGCCACGGCCGCAACTGGAACCGTGAATTTCTACTTGGCCTCGGGTGCTGTTCAATATTACACATCGAATGCTTCGGGAAATTGGACGATGAATTGGGCCTGGTCGGCGGGTACTTCTCTCAATACCGTAATGGCGGTTGGTGATTCGGTTACGGCCGTATTCCTGGTCACTCAGGGTGCAACCGCTTATTACCCCTCGGCCTTCCAAATTGACACAGTCGTTGTGACGCCAAAGTGGCAGGGCGGCACAGCTCCGTCATCCGGAGACGTGAGCAGTATTGACGCATACACATGTACAATCATTAAAACAGCCAACGCAACCTACATGTACTTGCGGAACATCGCCAGCAATCTCAGGTAACGACAGACGAGGAGTCATCACGCTCGGCACAGGCAGCCCAACCGCATGTACGATTACTTTTGCTTCCGCGTATACCACCGCACCATGGTCAGGAGCGAGTCTTGCTGGGTGGCGAGTAATCGCCATCCTGAAGCGTAGACAGTAAGAGTGCGGGTTGTGAGGGTTCATCTCCGAAATCTATAGCCGTAGTGGAAGCCAACGTCTTTGTTTGAACGGAAAGCATCAACCGATGCCACCGATCGCTATGCTGATGATCTCATTGCGACTTTCCAGTTCAAAGACGACGCAGATCGCTTCATGGAGGTGCTGCCAAAGCGTTTTGAGAAGTTCGGGCTCAAACTCCACCCACTGAAGACCAA
>JAYVXN010000373.1:0-13251 GCA_043785085.1 Bdellovibrionales bacterium
CCGTCCATTGCCATCATCAAAAGGATGAAGGGTTACAAACCAAAGGTGAGTCACTCCAGCTTTGAGTACCCAGTCAATGTCTTGCTTCCCGTTGAACCATTTTAAAAATCCACTGACTTCGGTCGTTAGCCGGCCAGCTTCTGGAGCCTGAAAGTGAACTTTCTGTTTGCCGATGGGTCCAGAAACCACCGGCTCAGTGCATGCGGCCGCTAAAGAACTTGGTCTGACCCAAACGGCGGTCAGCAAGCGAATCCAGGCCTTAGAAGCTGAATTGGCGCTGACCCTGTTTTTGCGATCCAGGCGAGGGATGAGTCTGACCGAAGATGGCGCAATCTTGCTACGGCATTGTCGGTCCCTGCAGGAGCTCGAGGGCTTGTTCAGGAGCCAGGTTTCTGGGCAAATACGCATGGAGAACTCAATTACCGTGGTTGGCCCCACAAGCGTGATTTCAACCCGAGTCGCAGTGAGCTGTGCACCCCTGTATAAAAAGTACCTCCATCTTCGGCTACATTTACGTTCAGAGGATCATCTTGAAGGTTTCGATTTGGTTCGTCGTGGCGAGGCTGATTTTGCAATTACGCCTGTCGAGAACATTCCAAATCAGATGCAGTCGAAACGTTTGCAGCCAGACCGATTTTTACTTCTGGCCAGTCCATCGCTCTGGTGTGGTACCCCAGAGCCAAGAGTCCGGATTACTTTTCAGAGATCGTGCGCGTGATTAAATAGCTCCCGCCGCCTTCAACTGCGCCATCGTGAACAACGCGTGGTGCTTCAAGCCCGCGTGCTGAATACGCCCGGTTTGGCCCTCACTTCGATCAATCACACAAAGAACATCTTCAATTATCGCGCCTTCACCTCTGAGATCAAGTGCGCTAGTGACCACTTGGCCGCCGGTAGTAATCACGTCTTCAATGAGGCACAGGCGTTTGCCCTTGATTTGCGGGCCTTCAGCAAACTTGCAAGTTCCGTACTCTTTGGCTTGCTTACGCACGAAAACCACAGGGATGCCGCATTGAAGGGACAGGGCTGTGGCTATGGGGATGCCGCCCATTTCCAAAGCGCCAAGATAATCGGTATTTTTAGGAATCATTGAAACCATGGCTTCGGCAATTTGCCTTAGTAGTTTCGGATCACTTTCAAACTGATACTTATCAAAATACTCGCTTGAGGTTTTGCCGGAGCGAAGGAGAAAGTTTCCGGTTAAGTGGGCGATATTGAAAATGTCGCGGGCCAAACTGGGATTTTTTGTCATGCTGATTCCTCCACTTGATATCTCTACGGTCGCTATGGAAACTGTTTGCGGATTCGAAGTCAAGTGGGCGAAGTGGTTCCATAAAATCGACACCGGGGGCGAAGTGACTCTATGAAGGTCAGCGTTATTACTGCTTAAAATCAATACATTGAATTTGAAACTGTTTGCTCTGGCACAGATTCTGCTTTTATTGCCTTCGGACCAACAAATAGGCCCCCGAGGAAGCATGAAGTACAGTGCTGAAAAACCAGTCAAACGTGGCTGGACATGGAACACAACAACGATTTTTATCGCACTGCTGGTCTTAACAGCGTTGATGGCCGCCTTTTTTCGTGCGGTTTTTGAAGGGCTCGGATCCTGAAACTAGCGCTCGCGCAATCAAGCTTTCGCGTGAAAACAGCAAACCCGCCGGCGCGAATGACTAAGCGAGTGCTACTCGCGCTAGAAAAAACATAATAGCGAAGTAAACGAAATACCGCATGCGTATCCTATCTTTGTCGAAGAACTAGACATCCCGGGAATTTTTATACTTTGGATAACGCCAGTTCTACTGAGCAAATTCTTATTTGTCTACAAACACCTTTAGCAATTTCCGGGCCTAAAAAATTTTTCAAGATGAGTGGCGTGGAATTTTTGAATTAAGGTTTACTGTTCATAAGATCATCAAAGCGAGAGGAATGACAAACACTAGCCCGCTAGTCCTTTGCGTCGCTTCGGTCGTCGTGAATGTCTGAGCTTAATTGATGGCCGCGAAATGAGTGCAAAGGTTAGAGCCGACGTGAGTTCGTGTTTCACCTGCCGGGCCGAGTGGCTCGCGGCCGCTGATCAGGGTGCTTAGAGGTAGGGGTGCAGCAAAAATGCTAGAGAACCTCAGGCAGAGACCACAACCAATTCACGGCTTGGGAGGTCAGAGAGCATTGAGAAATCCGCAACGCGCTTTGAGCCTTCTCTATGCCTAAAGTGCCCTTCGGCATCCTGACAAACCGCCGCAACGCCAGGACTCGTCTGAAACGAAAAAAAAGCCAGCTTTGGTCGGCTGGCTTTTTAGGAAAATTTGAATTTTGAAACAGCTTACTTGTTTTCAGCTGCGCGCTTTTCCAAGTACTTCTTGTGAAGTTCGTCTTGGAGGTTGCGTGGAACTGCAGAGTACTTTGCGAATTCCATAGTGAATTCGCCCTTACCTTGAGTCGATGAACGCAGGTCAGTTGAGTAACCGAACATCTCAGTCAGCGGCACTTCAGCAGTGATGGTCACCGCACCTTCGATGGTCGAAGTACCCAAGATCATACCACGGCGTTGGTTAATACCGCCCATGACGTTACCCTGATATTCTTCCGGAGCCACCGTTTCAAGCTTCATGATCGGCTCAAGTGCTGTGGGCTGGGCTCGCTCATAAGCTTGGCGGAAAGCCGCCATGGCGCAAATACGGAAAGCCATCTCTGATGAGTCGACATCATGGTAAGCGCCATCAGACAGGATACATTTCACGCCGACAATCGGAAAGCCGATGAGGGTTCCTTTAGCCATCTGCTCCTGAAAACCTTTATCGCAAGCTGGGATGAATTCACGAGGAATACGTCCGCCGACGACTTTGTTTTCAAATTCATAGGTCTTCTCAGAATCAACCGGAAGCGGCTCAATGCGGCCAACCACTTTTGCGTATTGACCTGATCCACCCGTTTGCTTTTTATGAGTGTAATCGTAGTCGGCACCGGCGCCGATGGTTTCACGGTAGGCGACTTGCGGCTTACCGGCGACCACTTCACAGTTGAATTCACGCTTAATGCGCTCGATGTACACTTCCAAGTGTAGCTCACCCATTCCTGAGATAATTGTCTCAGACGACTCTTCATCACGGTGCACGCGGAATGTTGGGTCTTCTTTACGAAATTTCTGCAAGGCTTTTGAGAAGTTCGCAGCACCGGCTTTATCTTTCGGCGCCACGGCCAAAGAGATAACCGGATCAGGAACGTGCATCGACGTCATGGCGATGCTGACGTTTCCGTCAGTGAAGGTGTCACCAGAAGAGCAATCAACACCGAACAGCGCCACGATATCGCCAGCAGAAGCTGATTCGATATCCGCCATCTCATTTGAGTGCATTTTCACCAGGCGCGGAACTTTAATTTTGCGCTGGTTGGCCATATTGGTGATGAAATCACCTTTGGTGACCGTGCCCTGGTAAATGCGCATGTAAGTCAGCTGACCGTAGCGGCCGTCATCCAATTTAAAGGCGTAACCGACAAACGGCGCCTTGGGATCAACCATGACTTCGACTTTTTCTTCGCCTTTATCGAGATCCAGACCCAGGTTTTGTTTCTCGGTCGGATTCGGTAAATAGTCTGTGACTCCGTCCAAGAGCTTTTGTACTCCCTTGTTTTTGTACGCAGAACCGCAGAACATCGGCACAATGTGGCGCTCGATAGTCGCTTTGCGAATCGCCGCCTTCAGTTCTGTTTCGTTTGGCTCTTCTTCGTTCAGGAATTTCTCAGCAATGCCCTCGTTAAAGTCAGCGACTTTCGCGATCAGTTCAGCGCGGTATTGCTTGGCTTTATCCATCATGTCGGCCGGAATCGGGCCTTCGGTGATAATTTCACCGTCTTCACCTGAAAAGGTGTTCGCCTTCATGGACACGAGATCAACTGTGCCTTCGTGTTTTTCTTCCAAACCAATGGGAATTTGCACCATCACCGCATTGAGGCGCAGCTTTTCACGAACCATTTCGAGAACGCGGTACGGGTTCGCACCGGCGCGGTCGAGTTTGTTCACAAATGCCAAACGGGGCACATTGTAGCGTTTCATCTGACGGTCAACCGTGATTGACTGAGACTGCACGCCGGCCACGCCGCAAAGAACCAGGATGGCGCCATCGAGAACGCGCAGTGAGCGCTCCACTTCGATAGTGAAATCCACGTGCCCGGGGGTGTCGATGATGTTGATGTTGGTGTCTTTCCAGAAAACGTTGGTCGCTGCTGACTGGATCGTAATGCCTTTTTCGCGCTCAAGATCCATTGAGTCCATCTTCGCGCCGACACCGTCTTTACCACGAACTTCGTGAATCTCGTGAATACGGCCAGTATAAAATAAAATCCGCTCGGTCAGGGTGGTTTTACCCGAGTCGATATGTGCAGAAATACCGATGTTGCGGACGTTGTTTATGACCCATTCTTTATTATTCGCCATATTCTTCCTCTAAAAACGGTTGGTCCTGCAAGCCTAGCCTGTACAAGTCAGAGTGGCCGAGCGTCAGAACGTTAAATGTCTGTGAAGACTGTAAAAATTATGAAGCCCCTTCTTACCATGAACCGCCTTCAGGATGCAAAAAATAGTATCAATTCCGAATTATATTTTTGTCAGGCGAAGCGGCGATATGACCCTTTGCGATAATTCCAGGGGACGACGCCATCCTCTTGCGCCTAATCCGGGGGTCTTTTAAAATAAGAAAGGCGCATTTCATGCCTTTAGGGGTCTTAGTGTCAGCATTGCCTTTAAGCCCAAGAGAAGTCCTGCAAAATGTTTTTGGTTTCAATGACTTTCGCGGTCAGCAAGAGGCTGTGATCGCGACAGTTTTGCGTGGCGAAAGTGCTTTGCTTTTGATGCCGACCGGAATGGGTAAGAGCGTTTGTTATCAAATTCCGGCACGGGTGCTGCCTGGGCTGACTTTGGTGATTTCGCCTCTTATTGCCTTAATGAAGGATCAGGTCGATGCCGCCGAAAAACGTGGGTTTCGCACCTGTTTCATTAACTCTTCATTGACCTCAGGTGAGCGCGACCAGCGTTATCGGCGCCTGGCTGCGGGCGAATTTGAGCTGGTCTATGTTACGCCTGAGCGTTTTCGCAAACCTGAATTTATTGATGCGCTATTGAAAAATCAGATTTCACTCTTTGCGGTCGATGAGGCGCATTGTATTTCAACTTGGGGCCATGATTTTCGCCCGGATTATTCCAGGCTCGGGGATTATCGCAAGCTTTTAGGCAATCCCGTGACTTTGGCTTTGACGGCGACGGCTACACCCGATGTGCAAAAAGACATTCTCAAGCAGCTCGATCTTGTCAATATCCCGATCTTTAATGAGGGTCTTAAGCGGCCGGGTCTTGCGGTGAGTGTTTTAGATGTCCATGGCTTGGATGAGAAAACTCGGGCGGCCATCATGTTTCGGCATCAGTATCCGGGGCCGGCGATCATCTATTTTTCTTTGATTCAAACGTTGCGGAAGTTTTCTGAACAGCTCAGTCGTCTGGGTTTGAGTCATTTGATCTATCATGGGCAGTTGCATGATCGTGACCGTAGACGTTCGCAAGAAATTTTTAAGACTTCAATGGATGCGTTGATGTTGGCGACTCCGGCCTTTGGGCTAGGCGTAGATAAAGAAAATGTCCGGCTCTTGCTCCATGCCGAAATCCCGGGATCGCTCGAAGCCTATTACCAAGAAATCGGTCGGGCAGGCCGCGACCAACAGTCGGCAGAATGCGTCTTGCTCTATGACGCTGATGATGTGTCGATTCAAATGGATTTCATGAAATGGGCGAATCCCGACCCCGGATTTATCCAGTCGGTGTATAATTTAATTGAACGAAATCTGGCGCGGGCTCGCGCCGAAGGCCTCGATTATCTGCGGGAGCAAATGAACTTTTACAATAGCCGAGACTTTCGCATCGAGACGGCGGTGAATCTACTGGAGCGTTGGGGCTCACTGGAAGGACAGCGTTCATCGCGCGAGTGGCAACCGGTGCAGTCACCGCCCCTTGAGTATTTGGATCGGAAATTATACGAGGCGCAAATGCGCATGCAGCGCCACAAACTTTTGGAAATGGTGAGCTTTGCAAAAGGCGAGCGCGTTTTGGGTCTTGATAGGGAGTCTGAGAAAATCAATTGCCGAATGCAAGATATCCAGCGCTATTTTGGGTTTTTAGATGAAGAGCCGTGCGGAATCTGTGATCTTTGCCGCCTGTCGAAATCTGGTGCGCTATGAGTGACGAGCAAATTCTGCTTTTTCCTGACCCCCGACAGACCCTCGATGATGGCCTTTTATGTGTCGGCGGCAACCTGCAAGTGCGCACACTTTTTGAGGCCTATCGCAAAGGCGTCTTTCCTTGGCCGCAAGAAGGGTATCCGTTGTTGTGGTTTTCTCCGGTTAAGCGTGGCGTTTTGGATTTTGAGGACGTGCACTTTACTCGGCGTTTTTTGCGCGAGCTCAATAAACCTGGCTTTTCAATCACCTTCAATCGCGCCTTTTCACAAGTGATTCAAATGTGCGCGAAAACGCCCCGCTCACACGAAAAGGGCACTTGGATCTCCGATGACATCATACAGTCCTATATCCATTTTTACGAGGCGGGCTATGCCCATAGTGTTGAGTGCTGGTTCAACGATAAGCTCGTGGGCGGTATGTATGGAGTGTATGTTGAAGGCGTCTTTAGCGGTGAAAGCATGTTCTATCAAGTCAGTGGCGCGAGTAAGCGCTGTCTTTTTGCTTTAATCGAACATTTAAAAACTTACGGAATTGTTTGGATGGACATCCAGATGGTCACTCCACATTTGCAAGCAACCGGTGGCAAATACATTGAGCGGGATGATTTTCTGGCGCGTTTGCAAAAGGCGAAAAGAAACTTTCCGGAGCCGTTCGCCGAATTTAGTACTGAGCGGCTCACATCGAAAAAGAAAGTGTGATGAGATGAATAGTGAGACGGTACAACCGAAAAGTCTCGTGTCGCTGGCCTATACTCTGAGCGATACCAATGGTCATGTCTTGGAAGAGCGCACCCCAGAGAACCCGCTCGAATATGTTCAAGGAACCAAACAGCTTTTACAGGCGGTGGAACACGTGATCGAAGGGCAAAGTGCCGGATTTGCAGCATCGGTGCATCTGCGCCCACAGGATGCTTACGGCGAATATGATATGGATTTAGTTGCTGAAATGCCACGGGAGCGGTTTCCGAATGAAATTCAACTTCAGGTCGGAATGAAGTTTACCACCATGGGACCGATGGGTGATCCGATGGTGGTGCGAATTGCCGATATTGACGAAGATACCGTGGTCATTGATGGCAATCATCCGCTGGCGGGTGTTGAGCTGGTTTTTAGTTTGCGGGTTTTGGATGTGCAAAATGCCTATGATGCCGAGATCGCCGAGTTTGAGCGGTCTGATGCTGAGCAGGAGCCGGTCGTTGAGAAAGCCGAGTCCGTGGAGAAAAAGCCTGTGATTAAAACGAAAAGCAAAATGAAGACCAATTTGAAAAAGCGCAAGACTGAAATGCACTAATCCTTCGTGCAAAGAGAGTACTGCGAGCCAATGTGACTACGTGATCCACGCTCCAGGCCGAGTGGCGGGGAGGGTGGGCGCCGACCATCTGTGAGCCCAGCAATAAACCCCAATGTTGCATAAACTTTCGGTCGGAATCGCTAACGCTTGCTCCAGAAGCCCAAATCTGACGACTTGCTCAGAAAATCTGGACTCAACGTACGGTGTACGTACGCCTCGTCCAGATTTTCCTGCGCGAGCCGCCACCTTCGAGCTTCTGGAGCATTCCGACTCGAAAGTTTATGCAACATTGGGGTAAACTTGCTTGCTCCGAAAACTCCAGCGCTGATGGTAGGGGTGCAGCATGAACGCAGCCGGACCGTTAAAATGCGGTGAAGATTGTGATCACGCTCAGGGAACCAGTATTAATCGCCGGAACTAAATCAGCTGCTTAAACAAATGCAGAATCACGTCCGGAGTTAAACACATCCAGTACAGGATCCCAATAAAAAGCGCGCTCATTCCGGTTAAAATATAGCCGTGTCGACGGTGTTCAGAATCTAAAATGATGGCATCTTCAGAATCGCGCGTCCTTGGCTGCAAGCCGACTTGCAGGGCGCGCCGGTGCGCAAAGGGCAAGTTGCGAAATTGAATGGCGACGAGATAGAAAAGTGCATCGCCATTTTCGGCGCTCCAGACGCTGCGCTGTTCGACTCGTACGACAGTTGCAAAGCACGCAATCTGTTTTCGGCCCGGCACCGTGAATTCTAACTTTAAGACTTCGCCTTCTTCAGGTGGAACGCCGAAAGAGCACAGAAAACTCAGGCCGGTTTCCGATAGATCGTGAATTAAAGTGGTG
The DNA here is from genome assembly GCA_043785085.1 of Bdellovibrionales bacterium. Classification (GTDB taxonomy): domain Bacteria; phylum Bdellovibrionota; class Bdellovibrionia; order Bdellovibrionales; family JAMPXM01; genus JAYVXN01. The sequence goes on from JAYVXN010000373.1 coordinate 8,354, forward strand.
TGTGAAACTCCGGTCGTCGCAAGGGTCGCATAGCGCAGAAGACTGTGATCATGCGGCCGAAACAAGTAGCGCGGCGCACGTGTAAAAAAACGACCAATTGACGCGGACATTTCACCCCCACTGAACTCATCGGATTGAGTCAGGGGAGTCTGAAGCCTTACGGGTTTGTTGCAAAGTGATCCCAACCTTGGTTGGGAAGCTCATGAATTTGGCCGTCCAGATTCTGGACTTTGAGTCCGTTGCTTGCTTCGACAACGCAGCCGATGATCGTTAATTTTTCGGCGATGGGATCGTGTGCGACCAGAGACCAGTGGTGGGGATCAAGCGCCATTAAAAGTTGATAATCCTCGCCGCCGGACCACGCCCAAGGGAGGGCACGTTCGGTACTTCCGGCCAATTGGACTGTAAGAGGATGCAGAGGGATTTTCGAAGCATGAATGAAAACGCCAACGTTTGATTGGTGGGCAAGATGATGCAGCTCGCTTGAGAGACCATCGCTGATGTCGATCATTGCTTTGACCAGGCCGTCGGCAGATTGAGCTAACAAGGTGACAATATCAAAACGGGGCTCTGGTTCAAGGTGAGCGTGAACGAGCGGCTCGTAGCCTTGAAGTCTTTTTCGGCAGGCAACCAAACCAGCGGCGGAGGTGCCGACCGTACCGGTGACGGCCAGAAGATCTCCGACTTGAGCAGTACTACGCAAAGCAGGAGTCTGACTTTCGCCAACTAACATCACATCAATAAAAACTTCATTGGGAGCGCGGGTCAGATCACCACCGACGATATCAACCCCATAGTGACCGGCCAGTCGTTGTGCTCCTCGATAAAAGCCAGAGATAAATTCGTCACCCAGCCCGGGCCGAAGCGCTAAGGAGAAAAGCGCAAAGCGAGGTGTGCCGCGCATGGCAGCGATATCTGACAGACAAGCCGCAAGAGCCTTGTGGCCAAGTTGCTCTGGAGAGGTCAGTTGCAAATCAAAATGGATGTTCTCGACCATCGCATCTGAGCACAGAAGAGTTTTTGCCGATAGCGGCGAGACCACGGCGGTGTCGTCGCCGATTCCGGTGAGAACACGCTGCGAGGGCGAACCGACGATTTTTGTGAGCGACTCGATTAAAGAAAATTCCCTCACCGCACGAGCTCGCGCAAGACAGAACCATAGCCATCAAAGACATTTTTTTCAGGCAAACGATTACGGACTTTCAGGTGGCGGTGAACTTTGGCGAGATGATAATGAGGCACGCTGGGATAGAGATGATGTTCAATATGATAATTCACATTGTGAGGTGCGAAGAAAAAAGTTTGCAGGGGATTGATCACGGTTCGCGCGTTGACCCGTTGATCCGAGTTTTGCTGATAGCCCGCGTGTTCAGCGATGCCGCGAATTCGCAGCAAAACTTGCAATACGGTCCAAGCGGGTAGAAGCCAAAACAACAGGTAAATCCAGCCGTGGCCAAGAAGCAAAAGTACACTGAGCATTAAACCATTCATGAGCAGTATGCTGAAGATAATCATTGGCAGTGAAAACTGCTCGGATTTGTTTTGCGGGGATTTTGGAGCTTTTTTCATACGCGCTCGATTATGATGAAAATAGCGAACGAATTTAAAATACGAAATGCCAATGGCGTCACGGGCGAGCTTACGGATCAGAGACGTGCGGCTAATCGGGTAGCCGCCGATCAGAGAAATATCCGGGTCATCGCTGGCTAGCGGATTGGTGTGATGTTTCAAATGCAAGGACCGATAAGAAAACATGGAAAACGCCAAAGGTGCCGCCGTCAAAAATTGGCCAACAAAGTCATTGATTTTGGCTTTGTGAAACAAGCGCCGATGGGCTGCATCGTGCATCATGATCGCCAGCGCAAGCTGCTGGCGCCCGATCCCTATAAAGGCGAGCACATAAGTGAGTGGATGAGGTGCGACGATCACTAGGGTCAAGAGCGCGGAAATCAGACCCCAATCCACGAATAGAGAGACGACCGTTCGCACTCCAGAGGGTCGACTGAGTTCGCGTAATTCAAGATTTGTCAGCACAGTTAGCTCCTTAAATTTCATTTTAACAAATCCTTCGCATAAAATCCACTCTCTCCAATTCAGATTGACTAATGTCCTTGGGAGCGGGAGTTTGAGCGCCATGAGTAAAGACGAAAGCATCTTAATTTTGCAGCCTGATCCTTTAGACGCTTTGCAAACATGGCTGGATGAGGCAAGAAAAGCTGGGGTCGTGGACCCTACGCCGATGACGTTGGCCAGTGTGGCTGCCAGCAAGGATTCCACAGGCCAAATGATTTGGCGACCATCGGCACGGGTGGTTTTACTTAAGGGCCTGAGCCAAGGTGGCCTTGAGTTCTTTACCAACTATGAAAGTCGCAAGGCACAAGAACTCCTGGCCAATCCCTATGCCGCAGCTGTTTTCTATTGGCCGGTCTTGGGCCGCCAAATCAGGATAGAAGGCCATGTCGAAAAGCTCACTCCTGAGGAATCTTTCAAATACTTCACGACCCGCGCCCGTGGCAGCCAAATTGGTGCGTGGTCGTCACCACAAAGCCAGGTGATTGAAAAACGCGATGAGCTTCTCAAGCGAGTTCAGGAGAGCGAAGCGCGCTTTAAGAATCAAGAAGTTCCATGTCCGCCATTCTGGGGAGGATTTCGCTTAACTGCGGATTGTTTCGAGTTTTGGGAAGATCGCCCGTCGCGCCTGCATGAAAGACTGGTTTATTTAAAAACGGACAAAGGTTGGTCCACACAGAGGCTTGCGCCATAAGTTGGTTATTGGACGATCACCCGATCTCGTTTGCTGATCACTGACGCTCGTTCGGTGTCCATCAGAATTTCATATGAATGAGTTTCTGGCTCTTTCACAGTGACATAATATTGGTAGGCTAAACGCAAAACATTTTGTGAAGCTGGAACCAAAACCAACTCGCCATGACTGGGATCAGCTGCGATTTGTGCCGAGACTTGGTCATTGATTTTCAAACGCAGGATTTCAGACCCGGTGACAGCTAATAAATTATTTTGCACTCGAGTTAGTAGACCATCTTGGAAAAACATCACGATGTCTGCGCCATACACCGGATAACCATTGATGCGTTCTTTAAAAATCACTTTGTCCCGGTCTTCGTGAACGACTTGAGCGAGATGAAGGTTATCACTGCTAACGCCAAAGAATTTCTCGCCATATTGATCGAGAAATTCTTGGGCGGCATCGGCCGGATGAGATCGTAACGGGCGCCATTTGCCGCCTGAAAGTGTGCGCACAAGTTTCTGCTCGAGATCCCTATTAATTTGCCAGATCTCGACAGAGACGGATTGAAATTTCGCGAGATCATCTTCTGAAACTGTTCTCAAGCGAGGAATAGCTACCGTCGTCGGCAACGGATGCTGAGTGGGATTTTGCTGTAATGGCGGCACATTTCGAGTTCCAACCGGAGCGGCGGTGGCCACTGCGGGTTGACGAGTGACGGCTTCGACCAAGACATCTTGGGTTTTTTGCGTTTGCCAGCCATAGGCCAACATCACAATGGCAGAGAGTAAGAGAAATGCTCGATTGATTTTGAAGGGTGATTTTATGGCCATATTGAATCTTCTCGCCCATTGGCGCACGGATAGACGTTGGAAGGAGGGGTGGTGCCCATGGTGATCGTGAACGGCACCACGACCGTTGACGGCTGATTATCAAGTGTATTCATGCCGGTCAGGGTCAGCTGAAAACTATACGTGCCGTGGGCCTGTGACGAGGTGGCCACTGTAAAAGAGGCCTTTTCAATCAGCGGTACATAAATCCCGGCAAAGGCAGTGGGACTGGTTTTAAAGCCGCTCGGAATACTTTGCAAAAAAGTGCTATTAGCGTTGAAGCGCGCATAGCCAAATGGCTGCGGTTGCACCGCTAACTCGGTGTCGGGCGCGGTCGTCGTGACTGTCGCAACGACGCCGCCGAGGGCCGGGCCCAAATTTGATAAATCAATGTAAACAAAGGCCACCTCGCCGGGATCAAGCGCACCATTGCAATTGACTGGCTGATTGGACACCGATCCACCATTTGCCGGCGGACCGAGCACACTATGGTTGTCAATAATCACGACATGAGGATTCATCAATTGGGTGACCGCGTCTCGTCTCAGCAAACCACGCTCTTGTAAAATCGGGTTCAGATCCGTCAACGGAAAGCCATTTTGTGGAAGCTCAGTCTGCAGAAAATGCACGACCTCATTAAAAGTCGCGGGCTTCTGAAGTGATTCTAGCAAATGCGTTGCCAAGGTGATGCGATGGGTTTGGTCGGTGTAGGGAGCGTGTTGCGAGATTTGATAAAGGGCCGTGCTAATTGGCAGACTATCGGCATGAACCTCGCCGATGATTTGATCAGGATAAGAAAAGGTGGTGGAGAGATCGCGGACAAAATGTTTTTGCCCGTTGTAAATCGCGCCGCCATACCATTCACCAATCTGCGGGTCGCCATTGATTGAAAACGCCCAGTAATCGGCCATCGCTTCATCGATCGCGCCACTCTCTGGATGTTCGCTTAAAGTATTATCGGTAGCAAAATGATGATTTAAAGAGTGCCCGGTTTCGTGGACGATCACATCGGCGTCATCGCTCGCCCAGACTTTATAGCTGCCAAAATCGACATAGCCTAGGCACTCGGTGTGAGTATAGGTATCAAAGAACGCATTGCTGGCCGCATTTGGATCAGCACAATGGGGGTCGATCATCATGGGTGTAAAACCAGTCAGTGGAAACGACTTGAGCACGGTGCTAAATAAGTGATTGGCGTGAAAATAGGCATTCACTTGTTGAAAGGCGGGCTGGCTTGGGTTGGCAATGAGAGGATCTGTCGGTTTGACAATTTGCTTCGGATAAAAACCATCAATGCTAATGCTGGAATAACCATTTGTGAG
>JAYVXN010000374.1:0-4200 GCA_043785085.1 Bdellovibrionales bacterium
ACGGTGTACGTACGCCTCGTCCAGATTTTCCTGCGCGAGCCGCCACCTTCGGGCTTCTGGAGCATTCCGACTCGAAAGTTTATGCAACATTGGGGTGAACTCACTAGGCGCGAATCTTACTAGCCGAACCTGGAGTCATATTGCGAACAGTAGAATTCTGTGCGAATCCATGACTGCTGTGCTGCTTGTATTCCTCTTCAGAGAAATCATCGACCTGAATCGCATCCCAACGAAGTTCTTCGGCCCGTTGCAACTCGGCGTACTCTTCTTTGGTAATAATCCCTTTGTCCATGGCATTTTGATAGCTCTGTAGACCTTTGCTCTTCGGAATCTGCTTAGCTCGAACGGCTTTGCGTACTTTCTTATCAATTTCTTCCGCGCGCTTGATCGTGCTGAACGCCAATTCCAGACGGGCCAGCTGCTGCATCGGATCTTTCGGCATATAAATGCCTTCTGTGTGTCGGCGTCTTTGTTCGGAATCAGTGAGAATCAGAGAAGCAATTTTGTGCGTGTGCTGGTCAGAAGACTCACCGGCAAAGGCATTCAGATTCGACCACATGCGAATCGGGCCGCGAAACAGCCAGCTCAATCCAGGCACTGGCAAATTAGCGAAGATTCCATCAAAAGCTTTTTGCATTTCATAGAGTGCATGATTCAAGACAAAATGTACAAACGGCATGTCTTCCTTGCGATTGCCTTCTGCTTCAAAGCGGCGCAAGACCGAGGTCGCAATGTACATCCACGAGAGAATGTCGGCAAAGCGGCCGGTGATTTTTTCTTTTTGCTTCAGTTCGCCGCCAAGCGAACCCATGGCGATATCGGACATAATCGCAAAACTTGCCGAAGCCCAACCGAGTTTGCGATAGTAACGGGCGACACTGCCACCGCGCGGGCTTCTAAAGAGCCAACCATGCGTGAGGCTCAACAGTGCGGCACGAAAACCATTTCGCACAATGTGGCCCATGTGACTCCAAAAAGCATTGTCAAAACCTTTGAGATCACCTTTGCCAATCGCATCGACTTCTTTGAAGGCGTAGGGATGAGCGCGCAGGGCACCCTGACCGAAAATAATGAGAGTACGAGTGAGAATGTTCGCACCTTCGACCGTGATACCAATCGGAGTGGCGATATAGAGATGCGCGAGCAAGTTGCGCGGACCGCGAGAAATTCCCGCACCACCCATAATATCCATTCCGTCGTTGATCACTTTACGGCTCATCTCAGTGGCATTGTACTTGGCAATCGCCGTGATCACCGCGGGCTTAATACCCTTATCGAGAGCGCCGAGAGTAAAGCGCCGTAGAGCTTCGAGCGAATAGTTGAACCCTGCGATGCGAGCGAGAGGCTCTTCGATCCCTTCGAATTTTCCGATCGAAACTCCGAATTGTTTTCGAATCACGGCATGCGCACTGCAGACGCGAGTGATGAGCTTAGCACCACCAGCACTTTGACCGGGGAGAGAAATTCCGCGGCCAGCTGATAAACACTCCATGAGCATCTTCCAACCTTTGCCGACGCCACCGATTTCACCGACGACAGCTTCGATTGGAACAATCACGTCATGGCCTTGGGTCGGGCAATTGTAAAACGGTGTGCCCAAGGGATCATGTCGTTGACCGACGACCACGCCAGGCGTTTTTGTCGGAATCAAGGCGCAAGTGATGCCCAAATCTTCGCCTTTACCGAGCAAATTCTCAGGATCGCGAAGGCGGAAGGCCAAACCGAGAATCGTCGAAATCGCAGCGAGTGTAATCCAGCGTTTGTTCCAGTTCAGCTTCATATAGAGTTTGCCATCAGTGCCCTTGAAAAGCACACCACTGGCATTGATGCTTCCGGCATCTGAACCGGCGCCAGGCTCAGTGAGCGCGAAGCAGGGGATTTCTTCACCACTGGCCAGTCGTGGGAGAAAATGGCGTTTTTGCGCTTCAGTTCCGTAGTGAATGAGAAGTTCGGCTGGGCCGAGAGAGTTCGGCACCATAATGCTGATCGAGCTCGGTACCGAACGGCTGGAGACTTTCATAATGACTTCACTATGCGCCATTGCTGAAAACGCCAGTCCGCCGTACTCACGAGGTATGATCATGCCGAGAAATTTTTCTTTCTTGATCATGTCCCAAACGGGCTGTGGTATTTCACGCTTTTCCCAAACCTCCCAGTCATCAATGATTTCACAAAGGCGCTCAGTCGGGCCATTGATGAAGTCTTGTTCTTCTTTGGTTAATTGCGGATAGGGTTCAGCTAAAACTTTATTGAAATTGGGTTTACCTGAGAAGAGCTCACCCTCAACCCAAACCACGCCGGCCTCAAGTGCCGTGCGTTCAGTTTCGGAGATGACGGGTATAATGCCCTTCATGACTTTCATCAGTGGATTTGAAATCACCAGCCGGCGAATCGGTTTGACTGCAAACAAAACCGCGACGACGGCAAAGGCGATGCCCAGCCATAGTGGTGCCGCAAAACCTGTGAGCAACGCCGCTCCGAGACCGATCCATGACCATAGTGGAACACCGTTGTAACCGAATGCGAGAATCAGAAAGATTCCACCGAGTAAGTAATAAAGGCTGAAATCGCCAAGCATAAATCCATAAATTGAATCCACAAAATCCTCCTAGTTTCTTAATTTCTTTTTAGCTGGCGCGCGGCCGTCCTGCCCACGCGCAACTTCCATAAGTCCTTTAAACGAGCGTTTAACGTGCAGCTCTGCTTTGGGATCTTCGAGCATTCTCTTGAAATGGTGATAACCCAAAACAAATGAATACAGAGACCACGCAAATTGCTCGACGTCTAAGTCCTTACGAAAGTGTCCGACCTCCACTGCTATTTTGGCTGACTTTTCAATATTTTGTATTAAATCTTTTTGTGCCTTCTGAACAAAGTTGCGAAGTGAGCCTGGGCGATCATCTAGCTCGGTGCTGGCCGCGATGAGAATACTCCCTCCGGGCAGCTCTTCTTCGTCGTTCAAGTGCTTCAACCAGTTTTCGAACATCGCCAAAATTCGTGGCTCACCCTCTGGCTTTTTGAAGGCGGTTCTCAAGACAACGTCGACGAACTTATCAGTTGCTGCTTGCAGGACCAGGAGTTGCAAATGATCTTTGCCATTAAAATGAGCAAACAGACCACTTTTGGACATACCTACGGCTTTGGCCAACTCACCAATGGTGAGGCCTTCGATGCCCTCACGACTGGCGATCTTCAATGCCGTACTGAGAATGACCGACTTCGTGTCTCGGACTGGTTCGACAGAATTTGGGGCAGGACCACGTTTGAGTGCCATAGACCCAGAATAGCACGACCGTTCGTTCGACACAAGAGGGGTCTCAATCTGTGAACGTTGGTAGCAGGTGCGCTTTCGAAATCTAGCTGCCGTTAGTTTTTCTTATTTTTTCTTGCCGGAAATTTTGAATGGTGGTGAAATTCAACTGTCTCGTTCGAGATTCATCCTGGAGAACTGCGATGTTTTTGCATCTTTTGCTACTTTCTAGCTTATCGTTTGGATATTTTAATGCTGCTCACGCTGCAAATGAAAAGGAAGGCCTTTTGGTCAACGCCGCGGTTGATTTGCATATTGGTGAAGATGAAATTAAAAGCAGCGCGAAGGTCATTTTGGCCGACAATCTCGACGGCTGGGCCGTTTTGTTGAAAGACAAGTCAGGATGGACGGTCTTTGTTCGCAAAGTTAGCCAAGATGGCGACATCGTGAAAATGGAATACATGATTGTTGACGGTAAAAAAGCGCCTGACAAAGCCGCCTCTTCAATGACTGTGGTGAGCCACTTGGGTGATCAAGCTGAGTTAAGTAATCGAGTAGAAGGATTTGAGGAGTTCAATGTCTCCTCAAACGTTAAAAGAGTTCGTTACTCTGTCAAAGAATAATCATCAATAAAATGTGACTTTGCCTGTGTCAGTTCGGTAGAGGGCTGGCTTAATTAAAAGCTGGCCGCTTTTGACTTTCTTGTGAATCAACTCTGAACGTTTTAACAGATCGCGGGCGACGCCATCGGCATTCAAAGCTGCCTCGACTTCGCCATTTTCACTCAGAGCATCGGATTTGACGGTTTTTAATCGGGGCCGAATATCTGCCAGAAGTTTATCCAATGCGGCGCTTCCAGCGCTGTCGCCATCTTTTATTTTCAATGCCGACTCAACGGTTGAGCACTGGCTATGTCCTAAAACGATGAGTAAATGAGTATCAAGACTTTC
>JAYVXN010000375.1:0-4189 GCA_043785085.1 Bdellovibrionales bacterium
TTTGATGCGTCCGTCCATTATGAAGCGATCCAGAGTGGGCGGTACAGCCTGGTCGTGGACGCGCGTTATGCCTATTCCATCACCAACAAGCCGCAAGAGGATGGAAATATTTTACTTCTTATGATCGGGATCAAATACTTCGTTCAGAGCCGCGAAGCCGGTCTGCACTGAGGGTATTCAAGCGCTGAAGTGACACAGAGAATTTCTCGGACCGCGATATGACACGTGGGCATGATTATTATCATAAGCTGTACAAATTGCGCACGGATTTCGATGTGGATATTCAATTTTGTCATGATTGTGTTTTTCTTATTTTTTTCAGGTGGACTAATACCAGATCCTTCTGCACCGTAGATAACGCCTAAAACAATAAGATCTTGCTTCGGCGCGAGATAAAAAAGGAGTTTCCATGAGAGTATTATTTCTAAGTGCAGTGTGTGCAGTGTCCGTGCAGTCATTTGCAGTGACTACGGTTCCAGATTGCATTGCTGGGGGTCAGATTATTGCAGTGAACAATACCGAAGCTTTGGATTGGAAGACCTCAAAGGCCAATCAGTTTCACGGTCGTGCTCACGTCGCCGGCAAACTTCAGAAAATTTATGGCGATCACGGTGGTCACCATCATTTTGAATTGCTGATTGGCGCGAATGCTGGAGATACTATCGAAGTTGTTTATAACGACGCGTTTGGTGTGCTCCCGACTTTAACTCTCGGTGAGACCGTTGAAGCTTGCGGCGATTACATTGTTTCGAATGCTCCTTCGGGCAAATATCCTGCTTCTCCTGACGGCGCTCTGATTCATTGGGTGCATAAATCACCGAGCTCAAGTCACGAGTCTGGGTACATGGTCTTTGACGGCGTGATTGTGGGTCAAGATTCAGCTTCTGGCGGCGGTGGCCATCACGGCACTGGTACCGCTCCTTAGTTTTCAATTCGGCGCGGGTTCTTTAGCGGCGTATCGATCAGAGGGATGCCGCGATAATTTCGCTATCCATCATGTTATTCGAGCTGCGGACTCCACTTTTCGTAGTCCTTTGGGGCCGCCGTCGCGAGCATGAACTTCTGATGACCCTTCGCCGTGGGGCCGGCTTCACTTGGCGTGGCCATTTCAATCCCGCCGTTCATGATCGAATCCATGGAGTTGACCTTGATTTCAGAATGAAAGAGACCCAGCTTGGCGTCGATGCCGATCTTGCGCCAAAAGACCGTGTTGGTGCGAATCAAATGCACGTAACGATTTTCAATATTGAGTTGGAGGCGCACACTTTGTCCGCCCTTGGCGAGAATCAACTTGGTGACTGAGCCGATGCGCAGTCCCCGGTACGTGACCGCGTCGTGAGACGTGACGGACTCAACACTGGTCGTATCCACAAAGTAGGCACTCGTATCGTCGAGCGTGTCGGTGGACGCGCTATTGGCGGCCGCTTTAAAGTCCGTTTTTTCCGCCCCATCCAGTTTTCCGGGAAGGGCCGAAATATAGGTGCCTTCAAGTAACGTATCCAAGCCGCTAATCCCCTGGAGGCTTACTTTAGGCACCACGAGCGAAAATTTAGTGCCCTCCACGGCAAATTCAGCTGCGCTTTTCCTGAGAAGAATCTCCGCGACCACGTCTTTGCGATCTTCCGAGAGGTAAAGGTCTTTGACGATCCCGATCGGAATTCCGCGAAAGCGCACCGCAGTTTTTTCGATCTGGATGCCCGAAGCATCGTCAAACCGGACCGTCACGAGCGTACCCTTTTGCCGCAAGTAATCAGAGAGCAACCAGGCGCTGATAGCCAGCGCAATCGCTGGGAATAGCCAAACATACCAACTGGATTTAAGTGCTTGGAGTGGTCGTTTCATAGTCCTCATCCCATATAAGTTTTGGATCAAAAAAAGCGGAAGCGAGCATAGTAAATATCACGACCAACGCAAAAATCACCGAACCTATTTCGGGCTTTACGGTGGCGAAGTGTCCGAGTTTCAAAATGGCCACTAACACCGCAAGCAAAAATATGTCGAGCATCGACCAGCGCCCTATCGTTTCAACAAAATGGTAAAGTCTGGTCTTAAAGGCCTGATGGGTGTGAGTTCGGGCCGTCAGACTCAAATAAAATAAAATGATCAATTTAATAATTGGGATCAGCACGCTGGCTAAAAATACCAGTGTGGCGATCGCCATCGAGCCTGAATCGGCGAGGGAAATGATTCCTCCAATGATCGTTGAGCTACTGCGGTTGCCGTAAAGTTCGACGGTCATAAACGGGAAAATATTCGCAGGAAAATAAAAAATTAATGCGGTAAGTGAAAACACCAACGTCAGACGTGCCGATTTTGCTTTTGTACGCGAGTCCCGATGGCCGCATCTTTCGCAAGTGAGCACTTTGCCGTGCGTATAAGGAATCACGTGGGTGCAATAGGCACAAAGAATATGTGGGGGGCTCGCGGTCATAATCACTCTCTGGTGCAAGGGTCGTGCGGAGGTCATTGGCAAAAGGAAGTGGGGCACTGAAGATTAAAATACATTTAAACCGTGCTATATCAAGAATTTTGCCTCATGAAAGAACACCAGCGAGGAAAATTTACGCAATTTGACAAATTCTTCGAAGTCAGAAGTTGGGGCTTCTTGGCGAAGCCTAAGACCCGGTTCAATGCATCGGTCTATAGATTAGAGCTCCCGCCTCTCCACTGGATCTGGTGGTGGCTGGTCAAGTGTGTTTAACATTGGAACGCCTTGATTCAATACGATCTAAGTTCCGGGGACAATCGACCGATAAGGTCTTAATGGCGGAACGTAACCTCGTGATGAAAATCAAATCCTTGCTCTGGGCTCTGGCGCCGTTTATCGCCTTTACTTCGTTTGGTTGCACCCGACCCGCGGCGACGAGTTCAAGTCTTCAGATTCCGATGCCCCCGCTTAGCCGTGTTTCGCAAAAAGATTTCACTCTGACCCTGAGCCTCCAGCATCTGCTCATTAATATATCCGCTGCGGGAATGGAAACCCGCGTGGTTACCTGGGATGCATCCACCGCGTCCACCATTTGCGGTGCGACGACCTGTACAGTGGAAGTCCCCGCCGGGTTGGATCGTCTGATTCAGGTTCTTGCCGTTTATTCAGATACGACGACGGGGTCGACCTTTCAATACGGCGACACCAGGTTGGATTTAGGCGTCGGAATTACGGCAGTCACCATTGCACTAAGTCCGCTCGCAGGCACCGCCGCCACGACTGTGCGCGAAGCCCAGTTTCATGGGCGCTACCTCGCGAGTGCCGGGGCAGGGCCCACGGGTCGAGTGGATGTCCGGATATTCCCCACCGGGCGCCCGCCCATGCTGCTCGGGACCTCCGATATGTTTAACGGCTGGTTCTCGTTGTTTGGTATCACCCAAGTGCAAATGGATTATACCGTGAACGGGGTCTCGCTATTTGGGAGCCCGAAGAGCATCGACCAAATTCTGGATACGACCGCCGGGTCCCAGCTCAAGGTCATCTGGCCGCCGCGCTACCAACAAAAGAACGGGGTCTGTGTTGCAAAGACCGAGTCGCTGGACATTATCGGTTTCTTCGGTACCGGCGTCACGAGTGAAAAGGTTTGCTATTTTGACCCCCTATCGACCCAGGTCGTTAGTTCAGGTGAGTTCACCGACGCGATGGGCACGACTCCCATTGGTTATTACGCCTCAGGTTCGGCGAGCCAAGCGCGCATCGACGTGACCGGGCGAACGGTTGGCAACACGTGTTCGAGCGCCACGTCGGCAAATCCTACTTTTGCCAGCGAACTGTATGTCAACCCGACGCAAGGAAACTTTCAGATTCACCCGCCGTTTATGAACGTTACTGGCGGTTTTGTTGCGCTGGCGTCAAATACGGCATCGTTCACTATGCTCCCCGGCGTGACCACTTCCGTGGTGTCTGGATTTTCGGGATTCTTAGTTCCGCAGATCAGTGTTGACATGTTGTTTCGCCAGTTCGGACCGTTCGAACAATACGATTGCCAGAAGCTGCGGGCTGCGGTCGGTCAACCCGGTGTTAGTTTGGTCGGCCAGACCGCGTACTCGGGAGTGAGCCCAGTCTCCCTCACCCTTTCCGCGCTGCCTTCGGCCGCAAACGCACTGTTAATTTGCCCTTTTGTCGGCAGTGAAATTTACTATAAAGGGGCAGTGTCTTATGCTAGTGGCGGCGCTCCGGCAGCGGCCCTACTTGCGATCA